>NZ_JBFAMU010000656.1:0-2347 GCF_040656655.1 Micromonospora sp. NPDC049799 | reverse complement strand
CCTCGCCACGGCCCCCGATGACGAGCCGGGCCGCGAGGTCGAAGACCTCTCGCGACCGGCTGCGTCATGGTCAGTCTGCCTCCGGCGAGTTGACCCGCCGACCGCGACGCCGTCGACGCGGCGCTGCGTGCCGTGGGCCTGGCCGACCGCGACCGCGATCCGGTCGCCACCCTTTCCGGTGGGCAGCAGCAGCGCACCCTGATCGCCCGCGCGCTGGCCGGCCGGCCGGAGCTGCTCGTCCTCGACGAACCGACCGCCGGGGTGGACGCGGAGAGCCAGGAGGCGTTCGCCGGTGCGCTGCGCGAGTTCGTCGGCGGTGGGGGCACGGTCCTGCTGGTGGCCCACGAGCTGGGCCCGCTGCGACCGCTGATCAGTCGCGCGGTGGTCGTGCACGCCGGTGGAATCGTCCACGACGGCGCGGTCCCCGAGCCTGCCGGCCACCACGCCGAGCCCGACCACGACCATGTGCACCCGCACGGCCCCGACGAGCCCGCCGGGCTGTGGAGCAGCTGACCATGGAACTCTTCCAGTACCCCTACATGCAGCGTGCCCTGATCGCCGCGCTGGTCATCGGCCTGGCCGCCCCGGCCCTCGGCATCTACCTGGTGCAGCGAAGGCTGGCGCTGATCGGCGACGGGATCGGCCATGTCGCGCTGACCGGCGTCGGCGCCGGCCTGCTGCTCAAGCAGTCGCCGGTGCTGGTGGCGGTGATCGTGGCGAGCCTCGGCGCGATCACCATCGAGCTGGTCCGCGCCCGGGGTCGGACCTCCGGTGACCTGGCGCTCGCGTTGCTGTTCTACGGCGGTATCGCCGGCGGCGTCATGCTGGTCGGGCTCTCCGACAGCACCAGCGCCAACCTCACCGCGTACCTCTTCGGGTCGCTGATCACCATCCAGACCGCCGACCTGGTCACGATCGTGGTGCTCGGTGTGGTGATCCTGGTGACGATGCTGGCGCTGCGCCCGGCGCTCTTCGCGGTCTGCCACGACGAGGAGTACGCGCGGGTCTCAGGCCTGCCGGTGCGGACGCTCAACCTGCTGCTCGCGGTCGCCACGGCGGTCACCGTCACCATCGCCATGCAGGCGGTCGGCGTGCTGCTCATCAGCGCCCTGATGGTGGTGCCGGTCGCGGCCTCCCAGCAGGTGACCCGGGGTTTCCGCAGCACCATGACCGCCGCGATGACGCTGGGCCTGTTCGCCGCCGCCTCCGGCATCTGGGTCGCCGCCACCGCCGACACCGCCCCGGGCGCATCGGTGGTGCTGATGGCGATCGCCTCGTTCGGGGTCGTCGCGATCGCCGCGGCGGTCTGGCGGGGGCTGCGTCGCCGGACCGTCCCGGCTGCCGCGCCGGTCCCCGAGCCGCACGAGGTCGTCCTGCACCGATCCTGATCAGCGCGTTGCCCGCGGCATTGGTTACCGTTACAGGGTGAGCAGCGGGTCAGGCTACGACGCGTTCGAGGGCGCCAGCGAGTTGCTGCGTGCGCTCTCGGCACCGATCCGGCTGGCCATCGTCAGCGAGCTGGCCGACGGGGAGCGCTGCGTCCACGAACTGGTCGACAAGCTGGGGGCGCCCCAGCCGCTGGTCTCCCAGCACCTGCGGGTGCTGCGTGGTGCCGGCGTGGTGCGCGGTTCCCGGCGGGGCCGGGAGATCGCGTACGCCCTGGTCGACGAGCACGTCGCGCACATCGTGGCCGACGCCGTCGACCACGCCGGGGAGGGCTCCCCCGGCATCGCGGTGTAAGGAAGGGCCCCCTCTTAACGCCTGGCGTGGTAAATAGGCCCCTTCCTGACATGCGTGCGTGGGGTGCCCCGCACCGCACCGCCGTGACACGCTGTCCGGCGTGAAGATCTACGCCGATCGCTTCCCGACCGCCGTCCGACAGATGATCACCGACCTGCTCGTCGTCGCCTGGGTGTACGCGGCGGTGCGCGGCGCGCTGTGGCTGCACGACCTGGTGCAGAAGCTCGCCGTACCCGGACAGAAGCTGGAGGGCGCCGGGAGCGGCCTGGCCGACAACCTGGGCGAGGCCGGCGGCAAGGTCGGCCGGGTGCCGCTGGTGGGCGACGAGCTGACCGCGCCGTTCGAGCGGGCCGCCGACGCGGCCCGCTCCCTGGCCGACGCGGGCCGGGACCAGCAGGAACTGGTCGACCAGCTCGCCCTCGCCCTGGCCGGCACGTTCCTCGTGTTCCCCCTCGGCCTGGTCCTGTTCGTCTGGTTGCCGCTGCGGCTGCGCTGGATGCGCCGCGCCGGGCCCATCACCAAGGTCTACTCGCTCCCGCGATCACCGTCAATGGCCGTCACCGGTCGTCCCCCACGGAGGAGTTCCCATGCGCCGACACGCCGTCCT
>NZ_JBFAMU010000655.1:0-2350 GCF_040656655.1 Micromonospora sp. NPDC049799 | reverse complement strand
AGCGCGTAGTACTCCTCGAGGAACAGCTGGCCGGAGGTGTAGAAGCCGAAGTGCCGCCCCCCCCCCCCCCCCCCGGGGGGGGGGGGGGGGGGGGCCCCCCCCCCCCCCCCCCCCGACCCCGTTCGTCTACGGCGCCGGGTACTCCGTCACGTACACGGGTGCGCCCACGCGGGTCGTGTCGGCGGGGCCGCCCACACCGTTGACGACGTGGTCGATCGTGCCGGCGCTGAGGTTGACGGTCATGATGTGCCGCAGCCGGACACCGGGCGTCTCCGGGACCTCGAAGCCGTTCTCGGTGTGGATCGACGGGTTGTTCTGGTTGAACACGTAGACCCCGCCCCCGTGCAGGGTGTGCGTCCGCACGTGGTCGCCGACCTTGTAGCCGGCCCAGCCCTGCACGTCGCCGTTCATCCAGTCCGCCTGCGTCGGCGGGTCGTACGGCAGTTCGTTCTGGTAGAGCACGGTGGTGCCCCGTTCGCCGTTCCAGACGGTGTTGTGGCGCTGGAAGTGCTCGACGAAGAGCCCGGTGGCGGTGACGTCGTCGCCGTTGATCACCGCGCCGTACCGCCCGGTGTTGGTCCGCCAGCGGTCGGTGTCACCGTTGACGCCCTCGGTGAACCCCTCGACACCGTGGTCGCCGCGCCACACCCAGGTGTGGTCGATCAGCACGTGGTCGGCGTTGACCTGCAGCGCGGTGTCGGCCCGGCCGACGTGCGGACCCCCGACCCGGAAGTACACGTCGGACAGCGTGAGGGGGTTGGCCGGCGTGCTGGCGTTGCGGCCGTGCTCGCGGCCCACCCGCAGCAGCACCGGCGACTCGGTGGCGCCGGCGTCGATCGTGACACCGGCGACGACCACGCCGGGGACCCCGGCGACGTCCAGGGGGATCGCGCCGTCTACGGCGGTCAGCGTGGCGTGCCCGAGGCCGACGACCACCGTGTCCGGTCGCCGCACGTGGATGCTGCGGTCGACGTCGTAGACACCGGGGGTGAGCAGGAGGTGCTTGCCGCGGGCCAGCTCCCGGTTGATCGTCTGCACCGGGTCCGACGGCCGTGCGACGTGGAAGTCCGACAGCGGGATGGTGCGTCCCGGGGTGATGCCACCGGACCAGCTGGTGCCGCGGGTGTCCCGCGCGGCGGCGGGAACCCGTACGGCGTACCGACCCCGCTCGTCGACGAACAGGTACGGCTTCTCCCGGCTCAGCGGGGTGGTGGGGAGCGTCGTGTACGGCGGGTCGGGGAAGGTGGCGTCGTCCGGGGCGCCGACCACGCCGGAGAAGACCTGGTTCCACACGCCGTTGGACCAGCCGGCGACCTCGCTGTTGCGGGTCAGCCACTGCTGCTGGGACCCGTTGACGACCGACGGGAGTGCCGAGTCGGCGATGAAGCCACCGCTGGCGTACTGCGGACCGGCGGTGCAGTAGTCCATCAGGGAGAACGTGCCGCCGCTGACCGCCACCCGGCGCACCGACACCGCCTGGGAG
The DNA here is from genome assembly GCF_040656655.1 of Micromonospora sp. NPDC049799. Classification (NCBI taxonomy): domain Bacteria; kingdom Bacillati; phylum Actinomycetota; class Actinomycetes; order Micromonosporales; family Micromonosporaceae; genus Micromonospora; species Micromonospora sp. NPDC049799. The sequence continues at coordinate 867 of NZ_JBFAMU010000655.1, read as the reverse complement.
ACGGCCCAGAAGTTGGCCGAGGACCGGCAGCCGTCCTGACCGGCGGCATCGATGTTGATCGAGAGGTTCGACAGCGTACGCCAGAAGTTGACCAGGGCGATGCAGTTGCCGGTGCCGCCGTCGGCCAGGCACCGGTTGTAGACCTCGACCTTGCCGTTGATGACGACGTCGGTGGGGGAGGCGCCGAGGCCGGAGATCTCGGTGTAGTAGCCGACCTTGATCTGCAGCGGCTGCTCGGGGGTGCCGTACGTGCCGGGCTTGAACAGGTACGCGTACCGCTCGGTGCCCATCTCGTTGTCGACCTGCCGGGCGTGGGTGGCGTCGAGCGTGGCCTGGATCTGGTCGACCGGCATGCTCGGGTCGAAGACGGTGACGTGCGGCCCGAGGTCGGTCGGCGCGCCGGGACGCGGGTACGCGCTCGCGGCCCCACCGACCGTCGGGGCGACGGCGGCGAGCACCAGGCCGAGCACGAGCGCGCGGGCCACGCGCCGTCGGGCGGGACCTCCCGGCGGGGAGGGCTGGTTCGTCATGGGTGGCGGGTCCTTTCGCTGGCGCGGGCGGCTGAGAGAGCGCTCTCTCGACGAGTCGGCCGCCATCGGGACGAGGAAGAACGTGGATGGGGTCTTTCTACCCCGTCCGGCGGTCCCGCGCCAGGCCGGGGGCGCCCCGATCCGGCCGACCAGACAGGCCATTGATTAATTGCCATTTAACAATTAACGTCCCCGACATGCCGCTCACCAGGGCGGACACTGTTGGGAGGAAACGTGACACGACCGCGTTCTGTCCTCGCCCTGGCGGGGGCGGCCGCAGCGGCCCTCGCGGCGACGACCGCGCTGACCGCACCGGCGTCGGCGGCCCCGGAGCCGT
>NZ_JBFAMU010000654.1:0-2362 GCF_040656655.1 Micromonospora sp. NPDC049799 | reverse complement strand
CCTGCTTCTGGGTGGCGGCGGTCGGCCTGGTGCTCGCCGCGGTGCTCGCCGCGCGGATCCGCCGGCCGTTGCAGGCACCCCGCGACGCCGGCCGTCCTGCGCAGCAGACGTGGGCGGCGGTCCGCGAGGCGCTCGGCTACATCGCCCACCGCCCGCGGGTGCTGGCGCTGGTGACGGTGAAGTCGGCGGTCGGCTTGGGCAACGGCGTGCTGACCGTGTTCCCGCTGCTCGCCGGTCTGTACGGGGTCGGCGCGATCGGTGCCGGCCTGCTGTTCGCCGTACGCGGGGCGGGTGCGCTGGTGGGTCCGATCCTGATGCGGCGGGTCCTGGGCAACCGTGCCTGGCTGCTGCCCGGGCTCGCGCTGTCGATGTCGCTGTACGGCCTGGCCTACCTGGGCACGTCGGTCGCCGGCTGGTTCCCACTGGTGCTGGCGCTGGTCTTCGTCGCGCACTTCGCCGGCGGCAGCAACTGGGTGATGTCGAACTTCGCCCTGCAGGGCGAGGTGCCGGACCGCCTGCGCGGTCGCGTGTTCGCCACCGACATGATGCTGGCGACGCTGGCCATCTCGGTCAGCCAGTTGGTCGTGGCGTCGGTGGTGGACATCGTCGACGAGCGGGTGGTGCTGGCCGGCTGCGGCCTGGTCACGCTGGTGTACGCGATCGGCTGGCGGGTCGCCACCCGCGGGCTCTCCCTCACCGACCCGGTCACCGAGCCGGACCCGTCGGTGGCCCGGTGACCGGCGTCCGTCCCAGCGGCCGGACGGTGGCTCGGGGTGTCGGTGCGGGGCCCTAGCATGGGCCCGTGCCGATGACATTCGCCTCCGGTCCGGTTCGGGTCCGGGTCCCCGCCACCAGCGCCAACCTGGGGCCGGGCTTCGACGCGCTCGGGCTCGCCCTCACGCTGCACGACGACGTCGCCGCCGAGGTGACGCCCGGCGGTGTGACCGTGACGGTGGCCGGGGAGGGCGCGGGGGAGCTGCCGGCCGACGAGCGGCACCTGGTGGTGAGCGCCATGCGGGCCGCCTTCGACGCGCTCGGCGGCCAGCCGGCGGGGCTGGCGGTGGAGTGCGTCAACCGCATCCCGCAGGCCCGCGGGCTGGGCTCGTCGTCCGCCGCGATCGTCGCCGGTGTGCTGCTCGCCCGGGCGCTCGTGGTCGACGGCGAGAGGCTGCTCGACGACCGGGCCGTGCTGCGGCTCGCCGCGCAGATCGAGGGCCATCCGGACAATGTGGCCCCCTGCCTGCTCGGGGGCTTCACGGTGGCGTGGACGGAGCCGTCGGGCGCACGGGCGGTGTCACTGCCGGTCGCCGACGGTGTCCGGCCGACGGTCTTCGTGCCCGCCGAGCGCGGTCTCACGTCGGTCGCCCGGGCCGCGTTGCCGTCGACCGTCCCGCACGGCGACGCCGCGTCGAACGCCGGACGGGCCGCGTTGCTCGTCCACGCCCTGACCGCCGAGCCGGCGCTGCTGCTGCCCGCCACCGTCGACCGGCTGCACCAGGACTACCGTGCCGAGGGGATGCCGGCCACGTCTGCCCTGGTCAGCGCGTTGCGTGCGGCGGATGTGGCGGCCGTGGTCAGTGGGGCGGGGCCGACGGTGCTGGCGCTGAGCGAGCCGCCGGAGGCTTTCGACCCGGGAACAGGTTGGCTCGTCCTGCAGTTGGGTACAGACATGCACGGCGCCCGGGTCTCCCGGGGTAGACTGGGACACGCGGAGCGGGACCCTGTTGCCGCAGGTCGGAAGAGTTGATTACGCTCTAGACTTAGCACAGCCGCGAAGCATGCGATCTCCCTGCGGGTCGGCGCACCCCCGAAGCTCTCGGCGGTAGCCCGTCACCCCTGCCTAGGCCCACGCCGCACCGCAGTCTTCACAGGTCGCCGCAGACGGCGAGATCCGTTCACCGATGTCGGTGAGTCGGAAGACCGACCGGCTGCTGTGTCACAGACTCCCGCGACGCGTCCTTGCGAGGCGGGTGCACCGAGGCCGCCCGGCCACCTTGTTCGTCGACCCCGGGCAGTCCCGGCCTATCGAGGGAAGGAATCCATTGAGCGACACCACCGACGTGACGTCGGATGTTTCCAACGTCGCTGGCGATGCCACCACTGCCGCCCCCGCCCGTCGTCGGCGCAGCGGCACCGGTCTGTCGGCGATGCTGCTGCCGGAGCTGCAGAGCCTGGCCGCGTCGCTCGGCATCTCGGGCACGGCTCGCATGCGTAAGGGCGAGCTGATCAGCGCGATCTCCGAGCGGCAGGGCGGCGCCGCCGCCGGGACCCCTCGACCGCGGGCCGAGGTCGCGGCCGCCGCCGCACCTGCCCGGGACGAGGTCCACGCCGAGGTCCGCGAGACCGCCGAGCGGCCGGAGGC
>NZ_JBFAMU010000653.1:0-2363 GCF_040656655.1 Micromonospora sp. NPDC049799 | reverse complement strand
GCCTCGCCGGCATGGACCGGCGACTGGAGGAGGCCGCGATGGACCTCTACGCCACCGAGTGGCAGACGTTCCGCCGGATCACCCTGCCGCTGGTGTCGGCGGCCGGATCGGCGTCGTCGAGCCGACGGCCGCCGCGCATGACCGGCACGAGCATCGGCTCCCGGTCGCCCGGTGGCGGCTCGTCGCGCAGCCCCACGACGTCGCCGCTCGCCCCACGGGGATCGCGGAAGACCTGCTTGGGACCGGGCAGGGTGGCCTTGCCGGGCGACAGCTTGAGCACCGGGCGGTCGCCGAAGGCGACCAGTTTGTACGCGCTGTCCAGGGATGGCGCGTCGTACGAGACGCCCATCCGGGTGCCGACGCCGTACGCGTCGATCGGGGCGCCCTGCTCGACGAGCGCGGCGATGGCGTCCTCGTCCAGACTGCCGCTGACCACGATCTGGGCCCGGGTCAGCCCGGCACCGTCCAGGATCGCGCGGGTCTGCCTGGCAAGCGTGGCAAGGTCTCCGGAGTCGAGCCGGACGCCGAGCGGCCCGGTCAGGCCCAGCTCGGTGATGACGTCGACGGCGGCCCGGACTCCGGAGGGGGTGTCGTACGTGTCGACGAGGAACACGGGGTTCGTGGGAAAGTCCGTAGCGAACGCGCGGAAGGCGGCCCGCTCGTCTTCGAACGCCTCGACGTACGAGTGGGCCATCGTTCCGGACGGCCGCAGTCCGTAGCGGCGGGCGGCCTCGACGTGGCTGGTCGCCACGAAGCCGGCGATGGCCGACGCCCGCGCCACGGCCGCCCCCGCCTCGATCCCGTGCGTCCGGCGGAACGCGAAGTCGATCAGCTGGGCGTCGCCGGCGGCGAGGCGGCAGCGGGCCGCCTTGCTGGCCACCGTGGTGTGGAAGGTGAGCAGGTTCAGCACACCGGTCTCCACCAGCTGCGCCTCGGCGATCGGCCCGGTGACCTCCAGCAGCGGCTCGTCGGCGAACACCACGCGACCCTCCGGCACGGCCCAGACGTCGCCGGTGAACCGCAGTCGCGCGAGCGCGGCGAGAGCCGGTTGGTCGAGCCCGACGACGTCGCGCAGGTAGTCCAGTTCGTCGTCGTCGAACCTGAAGCCCTCCAGGAACGCCAGCGCCTCACCCAGCCCGGCGGCCACCAGGAAGCCGCGCCGTGGCGGGAGACGGCGGGCGAACAGGCTGAACGTGGCGCTCTCCACCATGTCGTGACGCAGGTAGCTGGCCGCCATCCGCAGCTCGTACAGGTCGGTCCGCAACCCCGTCATGTCTCCTCCTCGACCACGCCACCACTGTGTGCGATGCGACGGTCGGGCGTGCGCGAAACGGGAGGTATTCGCCTCCTACCCAGGGAGGAGGCGGCGCTCCGACCGCCGGCCACAACCCGGGCCCGCGGTCGGGCGCAACGCGGGTGCCGGTTCACCAGCATCTACAGACATGACTACCGCGCTGCACCGGGCGGCACACTGGCACCGCCCCATGATGGTCTTCGTCTCCGCGATGGCGGTGCTCGCCGTCGTCTCGGCGGTCGGCATCGTCGCCGATCCGCGTGTCCTCACCGGCGTACCGATCTGGCTCAAGCCGTTCAAGTTCGCCGTGTCGTTCGTGCTGTACGGCACCACCCTCGCCTGGATGCTCTCCCTCCTGCCGCAGCGCAGCCGGCTCGCGGAGTGGGCGGGCACCGTCGTCGTCGCGATGTCGGTGGCGGAGATGGTGGTGATCGTCGGGCAGGTGCTACGCGGCACGACCAGCCACTACAACGAGACCAGCGCGCTGAACGCCGTCCTGTGGCAGGCCATGGGCGCGTCGATCATGGTGCTGTTCGTCGCGCACCTCGTCATCGGGATCGTCGTGCTGTCTCAGCGGCTGGCGGATCGGGTCGCCGCGTACGCGGTCGGGCTGGGGCTCGGCCTGACCCTGCTGGGCATGCTGGCGGCGGTGCCGATGGTGCTGCCCGGGCAGGCTTCGGGAATCGAGGGGATCAGCGGGGCGCACAGCGTGGGCGTACCGGACGGAGGGCCCGGACTGCCGCTGGTCGGCTGGAGCACCACCGGCGGGGACCTGCGAATCGGGCACTTCGTGGGACTGCACGCCCTGCAGGCGCTGCCGATCCTGGCGATCCTCCTGAGCCGGTTCCTCGGGACGCGGCTCGACGAGCGCAGCCGCGTGCGGCTGCTGGTGGTCGCCGGCGTGGCCTACGGCGTACTCACGATCCTGCTGACCTGGCAGGCCCTGCGCGGGCAACCGCTCCTGCGTCCGGACGCGATCACCCTGGCCGCCGGGCCGGCACCGGGGGTGGCGACCGCGGTGAAGTCGGGGTCACGGCGACGGAGGTACTCCACGAGCGCCTTGCGCTGC
>NZ_JBFAMU010000652.1:0-2407 GCF_040656655.1 Micromonospora sp. NPDC049799 | reverse complement strand
CCGGCGTCGCCGACCGGCTCACCCTGGCCGGCGGCCCCTGGGGGGACCCGGTCGGTTCGGCCCTGGCCCTGCCCCTGCCGTCCGCCGAGGCGGACCAGCCGCTGGGGGTGCTGCTCGTCGGAGTCAGCCCGAGCCGTGGGCTGGACGAGGCGTACCGGTCCTTCTTCCACCTGCTGGCGCAGCAGGTGGCGGTCGCGGTCCGCAACGCGTCGGCGTACGAGGAGGAGCGGCGGCGCGCCGAGGCGCTGGCCGAGCTGGACCGCGTGAAGACGAGCTTCTTCACCAACGTCAGCCACGAGTTCCGTACTCCGCTGACCCTCATGCTCGGTCCGCTGGCCGACGCCCTCAACGATCCGGAGCATCCGCTGCCGGCCGCGCAGCGGGAGCGGGTGGACACCGCGTGGCGTAACGCCACCCGGCTGTTGACGCTGGTCAACAGCCTCCTCACGTTCTCCAGCCTGGAGGCCGGCGGGGCGCGCAGCGAAGCTCGCGAGATCGACCTGCCGGGCCTGACCGCCGAACTGGCCAGCGTCTTCCGGGCCGCCATCGAGCGGGCCGGTCTGCGGCTGGAGGTGGAGTGCCCGCCGCTGCCCCGCCCGGTCGCCGTCGATCCGGTCAACTGGGAACGCATCGTCACGAACCTGCTGTCCAACGCCTTGAAGTACACGTTCGTCGGCCGGATCCGGGTGGCGGTGGAGGCCGACGACGAGGAGGTCCGGCTGGTCGTCGCCGACACGGGCATCGGCATCGCCCCGGAGGACCTGCCCCGCCTGTTCGAACGGTTCCACCGGGTGCAGGGCGCCCGCTCCCGCAGCCACGAGGGCACCGGCATCGGCCTGGCCCTGGTACGGGAACTTGCCCGCCTGGAGGGCGGCGACGTGCGGGTGGAGAGCCGGGTGGGGACGGGGGCCACGTTCACCGTGGCGCTGCCCTGGGCGGCGGTCGGTCGGGACGCGCCGTCCGCGACCGACGCCCCGGCCCGGGGCCGGACCGCCCGGGCCGCCGTCCAGGAGGCGGCCGGCTGGTTGACCGACGCGGCGTCGGCATCGGCGACCACCTCCGCGTACGAGGCGCACGGGGCCCGAATCCTGGTCGCCGACGACAACGCCGACATGCGCGCGTACCTGGCCCGCCTGCTCGCCGGACAGGGCTGGCGGGTGGAGACCGTCGGAGACGGGCGCGCCGCCCTCGCCGCGATCCACCGGGACCCGCCGGACCTGGTGCTGACCGACGTCATGATGCCCGACGTCGACGGCTTCGAGCTGGTCCGCCGGCTGCGCGACGAGCCGTCGACCCGGGCCCTGCCGATCGTGGTGCTCTCCGCCCGCGCCGGCGGCGACGCCAGCGTCGTGGGCCTGGACCTGGGCGCCGACGACTACGTCGTCAAGCCCTTCGCCACCGCGGAGCTGATCGCCCGGGTGCGGGCCGTTCTGCACGGTGCCCGCGCACGGGCGCGGCAGTCGGACGCCGACGGCACGCCCACCGACGGCAGCACGGTCCGCGTGCCGGAGGACCCGGCCAACGCCACCGCCGTGGTCCGGCCGCCGGCGACCGGTCGGGGTGACACCCCAGTGGTACGCGGAACGGCCGGATCACCACAGGCCGCCGCGCAGCCCGCTTCCGCCGTCGACGCGGGTGCGGCCTCGCCGAGTCTCGGCGGGAACGGCGTGCGGCCGCCCGTCGAGGTGGAGGGCGCCGGCCGGCAGCCGTGGACGGACGTGGACCGTTACGGCCCGGTGACCGCACTGGACACCGGTTGGACGTACCCGTCGGAGCCCACCTCCGCTTCGGCCATGCGCCGCGACGTGCGGACGGCCCTGGAGTCGCTGGACGTGGACCCGGGCATCGTGCAGGACCTGCTGTTGGCCGCGTCCGAGGCGGTCAACAACGCCGTGGAGCACGCCCAGCGGCCGACCCGGCCGGAGGTGCGCGTCCGGCTGCGGGTGTCCGACGGCACGGTCCAGATCGCCGTACGCGACTTCGGGACCTGGCGGGACCGCCGCCCGGCGATGGATCGGGGCCGCGGCGCGACGCTCATGAACGCGTACGGCGACGTGCGGATGATCTCCACCGGCGAGGGCACCACCGTCACCATCGAGCGCCGGCTTCCCGAGACCGACGCCGCGAATCATGGAGTAACCACCAGCCACCCCTAACCGCCCTGGTTGAGCATGAGGTTAGCGGGGTGAGATGTCCGTTTCGCACCCGCCGCTGGGGGCGGGCTTGGAGGGAGATCTTGGTAGGTAATGGCCCCTGGAGGGGCCATTACCTACCAAGATCTCTTCGCATGACGGCCGTGGTGTCCGGTTTGGGGTGGGGTGTCGGGTGGTCGGGGCCACCCCGGGGGTGGAATCCGGGGCGGGGGCGGGTCGTTGTACATGGCAGACCGCGCCACCCTGGGCGGCGC
>NZ_JBFAMU010000651.1:0-2407 GCF_040656655.1 Micromonospora sp. NPDC049799 | reverse complement strand
CGCGGAGCTGATGGCCCGCGCCCGCGCCGCGCGCCGCGCCGGCTGAACCGCGCGGGCCGGGGTCAGCGAGCGGCCGGGACCGCCGTCGCGGTGGTCTCGGCCACGTCGTCGGCCGGCGGATCCGACGGGGTACGACGTGCGCGTCGCGCCGCCCACCACCGCTCGCCGAGGCCGACCACCAGGAAGGTCATCCCCACGTACGCCCAGCCGACGAGCACGTCGATCACGTAGTGCTCGCCGCAGTAGACCAGGGTGAACGTCATCGCCAGCGGGTACGCCAGCAGCAGCGGCCACCAGCGCTTCCGGGTGACCCGCAGGAAGAACAGCACCACGAACAGGGCGAAGGCGGTGTGCAGCGACGGCATCGCCGCGACCGGGTTCGAGGCGATCTGGCCGGCGTTGAGCAGGTTGCCGGCGCCGTGCATGCCGAATGCCTTCCACCCTCGGGTGGAGATCCGCGCGACCTCCTCCAGCAGGCCGTTCTGTGCCGCCCACCACGGCGGGGCCGCCGGGTAGAGGAAGTAGGTGACCAGGCCGGTGGCGCAGAGGAAGCCCCAGCGGCGCATGAACGCCGCCCACCGCCCCCGGTCCCGCAGCCACAGCACGGCGGCGGCGGCCAGTGCCACCACGAAGTGGGAGAAGTACACCCAGCTGGCGAGCACGTCCCACCACTGCACCTCGGGTCGGTAGAGGTGCTGCTGGAGCCAGACCGTGGGCACCTGACCGTCGGTGGCCCAGCCGAACATGACCCGGTCGGCGACGATCAGCTCGTACGCGTGCGGGGTCGCACCGTTGTCGGCGAACCCCCGGGACAGGTTGTACGCCACGAGGAGCAGCACCACCGGCACCCAGTCCCGGGCGAAGCGCAGGTGGCTGCGCCACGGGCGGGAGGAGTTCCAGGCGACGGTCGCCGCCCAGATCCAGAGGAACGCGTACGCCGGGTCGGTGGGCAGGCCGATGAACAGCCAGCCGGCGACGAACGCGACGGCCCACACCGACATCGAGACCACACGTCGCCGCCCGCCGTCCGGGTCGGGCAGCGGGTCGGTCCGGGCGGGGGGCTGGGGATCGGTCGCGACAGACATCGCGCTCAAGGTTAACGGCGGGTTCCACCCGGGCCGACGGTGGACCACTCGACCCTCAATGGCGCGTGTCACGGCGGGGTGTCGCCGCCCGGTCAAGGCGGGTTGGCCGCGGGTGTGAACGGCCACCGGACGAGCACCTAGGCTGAGGGTCATGCAGGAGCAGCCGGAGCCCGCGTTCGCGCCGGGCCTGACCGCCCGGGTCGAGTTGACGGTGACCGACGCCGACACCGCGCAGGCGGTCGGCTCGGGCGACGTACCCGTTCTGGGCACGCCACGGGTCCTCGCGCTGGCCGAGGCGGCCACCGTGGCGGCGACGGCGACGTCGATGCCGGGCGGGTCGACGACCGTCGGAGTCCGCGTCGAACTGGAGCACCTCGCCGCCACCCCGGTCGGCCGCCGGGTGCTCGCGTCGGCCCGGCTGGTCGCCGTGGACGGCCGGCGGCTGCAGTTCGACGTGACCGTCACCGACGGGAACCAGACGGTCGCCCGCGGCCGGGTCGAGCGCCTGCTCGTCGACCGTCAGCGGTTCGTCGAGCGAGCGGCACGGGTGTCATGACCGGCCGCTTCGTGGAGGTCGCCGACCGGGTCCACGTGTACCGCGAGCCACTGCTGCGGGTCAACGTCACGCTGGTCGTCGGCGACGACGCCGCCCTGCTGGTCGACACGCTCTCCACCGCCGGTCAGGCCGCCGCCCTCGCCGAGGCGGCCCGCGCCGTCACCCCGCACCCGTGGACGCTGGTCAACACCCACCACCACTTCGACCACTGCTTCGGCAACGCGACCCTCGCCGCCGACCCACCCCGCCCGGTGTACGCGCACGAGCGGGCCGCCGCGGCGCTGCGCGAGGAGCCGGACCGGCTGCGCCGGGAGGCGTACGAGGAGATGCGCGAAGAGCACCCGACGCTGGCCGGTGAGCTGACCGACACCGAGTTACTCGCCCCGACGCACACCGTGCACTCCGAGACGGTGCTCGACATCGGGGGCCGCCGGGTGGTGCTGCGCCATCCCGGCCGGGGCCACACCGACGCCGACCTGGTCGTGCACGTACCGGACGCCGACGTGCTGGTCGCCGGGGACCTGGTGGAGCAGAGCGGACCGCCGGCGTTCGAGGAGTCGTACCCGTTGCAGTGGCCGGACACGGTCGCCGAGCTGCTGCGGATCCTCACGCCGGCGACCGTCGTGGTGCCGGGGCACGGCGCGACGGTCGACGCCGCGTTCGTCCGCGCCCAGCATGCCCAGCTCGCCGAGTTGGCCTGGCTGATCCGGGCCGGCCACACCGGTGGCGCCCCAGCGGAGCGGGTGGCGGCCGAGGCGCCCTTCGG
>NZ_JBFAMU010000650.1:0-2418 GCF_040656655.1 Micromonospora sp. NPDC049799 | reverse complement strand
GCCAGCCTTGTCCAGGCCCTGGTCGACCTGCTTGTCGTGCTTGTCCGCGAACTCGTCGCCGACCCGGCGGAGATCTTCGCCGTCGCCCGGCGGGCCCTGGCCCGGGGCGTCCACGCTCCCGCGGACCTCGCCGGCCGGCACGTGGTCGTCACCGCCGGAGGCACCCGGGAGCCGCTGGACCCGGTGCGCTTCCTCGGCAACCGCTCGTCGGGCAAGCAGGGCTACGCGTTCGCCCGCTCCGCCGTCGCCCGCGGCGCCCGCGTCACCCTGATCTCCGCCAACGTCGCGCTGCGCGACCCGGCCGGCGTGGACCTGGTGCGCGTGGGCACCACCGCCGAGCTGCGCGACGCCACCCTCGCCGCCGCCGAGCGCGCCGACGTCGTGGTGATGGCGGCCGCTCCCGCCGATTTCCGTCCGGCGACCTACGCGCCTGGCAAAATCAAGAAGTCGGACGACGGCAGCACGCCCACCATCGAGCTCGTCACCAACCCGGACATCGCCGCCGAGCTGGGCCAGCGTCGTCGACCGGAGCAGGTGCTGGTGGTGTTCGCCGCCGAGACCGGCGACGCGGAGGCCAACGGCCGGGCCAAGCTCGCCCGCAAGCGGGCGGACCTCATCGTCATCAACGAGGTCGGCCCGGACAAGGTCTTCGGCGCCGAGACCAACGCGGCGACCGTCATCGGCGCGGACGGCTCGGTCAGCCGGATGCCCGAGCAGTCCAAGGAGGACCTCGCCGACGGCGTCTGGGACCTGGTCGTGACGCGGTTGGCCGGTCGTTCCTGACCGTTGGACTTCGACACGACCAGCCCCCGCTCTCCGCAGCGCGGTGACTACACTTCCGCGGAACGACTTTTCCATACCCTAGGAGTGCCGTGACACGCCGCCTCTTCACGTCCGAATCGGTCACGGAAGGCCACCCGGACAAGATCGCCGACCAGATCAGCGACGGCATCCTCGACGCCCTGCTCGCGCAGGACCCGCACAGCCGGGTGGCGGTGGAAACCCTCATCACCACCGGCCAGGTGCACGTCGCCGGCGAGGTCACCACCAAGGCGTACGCCGACATCCCCACCATCGTCCGGGAGACCATCCTCGGCATCGGTTACGACTCGTCGAAGAAGGGCTTCGACGGGGCGTCCTGCGGTGTCAGCGTCTCGATCGGAGCGCAGTCGCCGGACATCGCGCAGGGGGTCGACAACGCCTTCGAGCTGCGTACCGGCGCGTCGGAGAGCGCGTTGGACGCACAGGGTGCGGGCGACCAGGGCATGATGTTCGGGTTCGCCTGCTCGGAGACTCCCGAGCTGATGCCGTTGCCGATCGCCCTGGCCCACCGGCTGGCCCGCCGGCTGTCCGCGGTGCGCAAGGACGGGACGATCCCGTACCTGCGGCCGGACGGGAAGACGCAGGTCACCATCGAGTACGAGGGCCTGCGCCCGGTCCGCCTCAACACCGTCGTGGTCTCCAGCCAGCACGCCGCGGACATCTCCCTGGACTCGCTGCTCACGCCGGACGTGCGCGAGCACGTCATCGCCCCGGAGCTGGAGAGCCTGGGCCTGGACACCGAGGGCTACCGGCTGCTGGTGAACCCGACCGGCCGCTTCGAGATCGGTGGTCCGATGGGTGACGCCGGCCTGACCGGCCGGAAGATCATCGTCGACACCTACGGCGGGTACGCGCGGCACGGTGGTGGCGCCTTCTCGGGCAAGGACCCGTCGAAGGTGGACCGTTCGGCCGCGTACGCGATGCGGTGGGTGGCGAAGAACGTCGTCGCCGCCGGCCTGGCGGAGCGGTGCGAGGCGCAGGTCGCGTACGCGATCGGCAAGGCGCACCCGGTGAGCCTGTTCATCGAGACCTTCGGCACGGAGACCGTGCCGGTGTCGTCCATCGAGAAGGCCGTGACGGAGGTGTTCGACCTGCGTCCCGCCGCCATCATCCGGGACCTGAACCTGCTCCGGCCGATCTACGCCCAGACCGCCGCGTACGGGCACTTCGGCCGGGAGCTGCCGGACCTGACGTGGGAGAGCACCGACCGGGCCGCCGACCTCAAGTCGGCCGCGGGAGCCTGACCGGCACCAGGCGCAGCGACCGGCAACCCGCGGACGGGTCGCCGGTCGCTCGTGTCTGCGTCGACGTGCCCCTGGCCCACCTGGACCGGCCGTTCGACTACCTGGTGCCCGCCGAACTGGACGCCGAGGCGGTGCCGGGCACCCGGGTGAAGGTCCGCTTCGCGGGGCAACTCGTGGACGGGTGGCTGCTGGAACGGGCGGACGACTCGGGGCACACCGGGCGGCTCGCGTACCTGGAGAAGGTCGTTTCGCCGGAGCCGGTGCTCGCGCCGGAGGTCGCGGCCCTGGCCCGCGCGGTCGCCGACCGGTACGCCGGCAGCCTCGCCGACGTGCTCCGCCTCGCCGTGCCGCC
>NZ_JBFAMU010000649.1:0-2420 GCF_040656655.1 Micromonospora sp. NPDC049799 | reverse complement strand
CGGGCGCGACCTGGACCGGCCCGCAGTGCCACCCCTGGGCGGGCGGGCAGGCCGGCGACGGCTGGGCGGCGCAGGGCAACATCCTGGCCGGTCCGCACGTGATCGACGCGGTCCGCGACGGCTGGTTGGGCGGGGCGTCGCTGTCGTTCCCGGAGCGGCTCGTCGCCGCGCTGCGCGCCGGCGATCAGGCCGGGGGCGATCGCCGTGGTCGGCAGAGCGCCGGGCTGCTGGTGGTCGAGCGCGACGGTGGGTACGCGGGCACCAGCGACGTCCTGGTGGACCTCCGGGTCGACGACCACCCCGACCCGGTCGCCGAGCTGGGCCGGCTGCTCGCGATCCACACTCTGCTGTTCAGCCGCCCCGACCCGGCGACGCTGCTCGACCTGACCGGCGCGGTCGCCGCGGAGGTCGCGACGCTGCTGGCGGCGCTGGGCCAGCCGGTCGACCCGGCGGCACCGGAGGAGGCGCTGGTGTCCTGGGCCGGGATGGAGAACCTGGAGGAGCGTCTGGTCCCGGGCAAGCTCGACCCGATCGTGCTGGACCACCTGCGCAAGACCGTCCCGTACGTCCCGGCACCCCGGACGGCGAGCGAGCCGACGCCCGCCCCCTGACCGGCGCTCAGGCGGCGAAGCGGAGCCAGCCGAAGCGGGCCGCGTCGACGGCGGCCCGCTCGTGCGCGGTCAGCGGGGCACGGCCGGTGGTCTTGCGGATCAGGGTCAGCCGGTCCCAGCCCAGCTCCGGCGGAACCGCCCGCCCGCCGGTGAGCAGGTCGGCGATCAGCGCCGCCGCGGTCGGGGTCAGCCACGGGTCCCGGTCCAGCGCCGCGGCCACGTCCAGGCCGTGCACCCCCACCTCCACCACCCGGGTACGGAGGAACTCGGTGAGCGCCATCGCGTCGCCGTGCCGGGTGCGCACCACCCGATCGGCCGGTGCCCGGTCCACCACGTCGAGGGTGGCCCGCCAGGCCCGGTCGAAGTCCGCTGCCAGCGCCGCCCCGTCGCCGGAGTGGGCCGCCCGGCGGCCCCCGTCGATCCGGTCGACGTCCACCGCGGGGCTGAACTTCGCGGCGCCGAAGTAGCCGGCGGCGTCGACCTCGGCGCGGGGCGGGGCGGGTGCGGCGAGCATGTCGACCAGCCGACCGGCTCCGGTCCGGACGTGTGCCAGCAGTTCCCGCACCGTCCACGGCGGGCAGCCGGTGGGACGGTCGAGATCGGCGGTGTCGAGGCCGGCGAGCACCTCGCCCAACCGCGCGCACTCGTCCCGGAACGCCGCGCGTATCGCCTGCATCCCGGTCCGGCCCGTCAGCCCTTGTAGCGCGGGACGAGCCGGTGGACGCTGGTCAGCACCAGGGCCATCACCACAGCCATGGTGCCGGCGATGCCGGCGGCGCTGCCGGCGTACCCGACGAGGAGTGGATGCCGGCCCAACTCGTCCGGCGCCACCCGGGGCACGTCGACCAGCCAGGTCAGCGCCAGCGCGGAGCCGGCGACGGCCAGCAGACCCCCCACGCCGAGGATTCCGGCGGCGACGCGGTGCGCGTCGGCCGACTCCACCTGCGCCTGCTCCCGCTGGGTGACCAGCAGCAGCAGGCCGGCGAGCGCGGCCCACACACCGACCACCAGGTACGCCGCCACCGCGTCGCTGGGCCGGTGCCAGCCCGCCGAGAGGGTGGCCACGCCGGCGATGGCCGCGTACGCGGTGGTCACGAACGCGCCGGCGGCGCGGATGGTGCGGGGCAGGACGAGCACCAGTGCCACCGCGACGGCGGCGGCGACCGTGGTGTGGCCGCTCGGCAGGCTGTTGCCGACGGCTGCCCGTTCCGGGTCGATGCCGAAGTCCGGCCGGACCAGCCCGTACTTGAGCAGTTGGGTGGTGGCGTTGGCGCCGACGATCAGCAGGGTGACGGTGACGGCCAGCGCGATGCGGCCCCGGATGAGCGCGATGAAGCCGATGACGGCGGTGACCGCGACCAGGGCGACCACGGACATCGCGTTGAGGACGGTGTTGACCGGGCCGTCGATGCGGTCCTGGCCGATCTGGTTGCCGGTGAGCGCCACCGTGTCGATCCACTGGCCCAGCTCGGAGTCGACGGCGAAGCGCCACACCACCAGAAAGGCGGCGGTCTGGGCGAGCGCCAGCACGACCAGCCAGACCGCGGTTGAACCCCTTGCCGTCACTCGCACCCGCACAACCTATCGGCCGCCTCCGGCCCGACGGCCGGTGGGAGGTGGCCGATAGGTTGGGTCTGACCTGAGGAGGTGACGGTGACCGGCACACCGGACCACGGAGCGCCACCGCCGCAGCCGGCGGAGTCGCTCGCCGATCTGCTGGGCGGGCGGCGGGGCGCGGTCGACGCGACTCTGCCGCCGGTGGCGTTCGCCGTCGGCTGGCTGCTCGGCGGGAACTCGCTCGCCGGTGGG
>NZ_JBFAMU010000648.1:0-2421 GCF_040656655.1 Micromonospora sp. NPDC049799 | reverse complement strand
GGCCACCGCCCCGGCCAGCGCACCGGCGAGCAGGTGCGGCACGTGCGAGGCCAGGGCGGCGGCATCGTCGTGGTCGGCGGCGTCCATCGGCACCACCCGGGCCCGGAACAGGTCCACGAGCAGCCCGGTGAGCCACCGGAAGGCGGCCGTCCCCGTTCCCGGCGACGGGCAGAGCACCCACGCAGCGGAGTCGAGGAGCGTCGGCGCGGCGGCGGTCAGCCCGGCGGACTCGGCGCCGGCCATCGGGTGCCCCGGCACGAACCTGTCGAGGAGTCCGTGCCGCGCGGCGAACCCGGTCAGCTCGCCCTTGGTGCTGCCCACGTCGGTGAGGACGCAGCCGGGCGGCGTCGCACCGGCGACCCGCAGCAGGGTCTCCGGCAGGCTGGGCAGCGGCCCGCAGAGGAAGACCACGTCCCGCCCGCGCAGCGCGTCGTCCAGCGTGTCCGGTGCGGTGACGCCCCGCGCCCGCGCGTCCGACCGGGTCGCCGGGTCCGGGTCCCACCCGGTCGTGTCGAGGCCGGCGTCACGCAGCCGGAGCAGGACCGAACCGCCGATCAGGCCGGTGCCGACGACGGCGGCGCGCAGGTCCGCGTACCCGTTCGCGGCCGGCGCGGAACCGGGGTCGGCGGGCGTCGCGCCGGTCTCGCCGTCGGTCATGGCCGTGCCCGCCGGGCCTCAGGCGGCCAGCCGGCCGGCGACCGCCGCGATGTTCTCGTCGGACTCGGTCAGCGCCACCCGGACGTGCTGCCCGCCGCCCGGGCCGTAGAAGGCACCGGCGGCGGCCAGGATGCCGCGCCGGGCCAACCAGTCGACGGTCGCCCAGCAGTCCTCGCCGCGGGTCATCCACAGGTAGAGCCCGGCCTCGGAGTGCTCGACGGTGAAGCCGGCGGCGGTGAAGGCGGCGTACAGCGCCTCGCGCCGGGCCCGGTAGCGCTCCCGCTGCTCGTCGGCGTGCCGCTCGTCGGCGAGGGCGGCCACCATGGCCGCCTGCACCGGCGCCGGCACGATCATCCCGGCGTGCTTGCGCACCTTCAGCAACTCGGCGACCAGGGCCGGGTCACCGGCCACGAACCCGGCCCGGTAGCCGGCCAGGTTGGAGCGCTTGGACAGGGAGTGCACGGCGAGCACGCCCTCGTACGACCCGCCGCACACCTCCGGCGAGAGCACCGAGACCGGCTCGGCGGACCAGCCCAGCGGCAGGTAGCACTCGTCGCTGGCGACCACCGCGCCCCGCTCGCGGGCCCAGTCGACCACCTTGCGCAGGTGGGCGGGGGGTAGCACCCGGCCGGTCGGGTTGCCCGGCGAGTTGACCCAGACCAGCCGGACCCGGGACGTGGGGCCGACCGCGGTCAGCGAGTCGGCACGGGCCACGGTGGCGCCCGCGAGGAGCGCGCCGTCCGCGTACGTCGGGTAGGCGATCGACGGCACCACGACCACGTCGTCCGGGCCCACCCCGAGCAGGGTGGGCAGCCAGGCGACGAGTTCCTTCGAACCGATCGTGGGCAGCACGCCGAGACCGTCGACGCCAGCTCCGCAGGCCCGCGACACCCAGGCGGCGATCGCGTCCCGCAGCGCCGGCGTGCCGGCGGTCAGCGGGTACCCCGGCGCGTCCGACGCGTCGGCCAGCGCCGCCCGGATCACCGGGGGGACCGGGTCGACCGGCGTGCCCATCGAGAGGTTGATGAGACCCTCCGGGTGCGGCGCGGCCAAGGCGGCCGCGGCGTCCAGGGAGTCCCAGGTGAACTCGGGCAGCCGAGCCGAGACCGGCGCGGGCCGGTTCAGTGGCCCTCTCCGCGCGGCGGCTGGGCGGCGACGAAGGTCGCGTCCTTCTCCACCTTGCCGACCTTCGAGGCGCCACCGGGCGAGCCGAGATCCTCGAAGAACTCGTAGTTGGCGCCGGTGTAGTCCTTCCACTGCTCCGGGACGTCGTCCTCGTAGAAGATCGCCTCGACGGGGCAGACGGGCTCACAGGCACCACAGTCGACGCACTCGTCGGGGTGGATGTAGAGCATCCGGTTGCCCTCGTAAATGCAGTCGACCGGGCACTCCTCGATGCATGCCTTGTCGAGCACATCCACGCACGGCTCGGCGATGATGTAGGTCACCGGTCTTCTCCTCCGCAAGACACGTCGCGATCACCCGCGACGGTTAGAGCCTAGTATCTCGCCGGGGAGGGGGTCGATCGTGCTCCGACAGCAGGATGTGGGACACCGGATCGTGGTTCGCCGGATTGTGGGGATTCGCGAAGGCCGACCGCTCTTCTCCGACGCCCTCGGCGAGCTGGTGGAGCTGAGCGAGACCCATGTCACGTTGGCCACCGCGCAGGGCCGCCTCCGGGTGCCGCGGGACGAGGTGCACCGCGCCAAGCGGGTGCCGCCGACCCGCCGGCCGACGGCCGCCGCAGTGATCGCGCTGGAGCTG
>NZ_JBFAMU010000647.1:0-2433 GCF_040656655.1 Micromonospora sp. NPDC049799 | reverse complement strand
CGGACGCCGCGCGCCGTCACCGTCCGCCGGCCTTTCACCGCGCTGGGGTACGACCGCGGCGGCGCTGCTGCTCGTGGCGGTCGGCTGGTTCGTGGTGGAGTTGGTCACCGGAGGTCCCCGGATCGGGCTGGCCGAGCGGGTGGCCGCCGGAGCCGAGGCGCTCTGCCCGCTCGTGGTGGCGCTGACCGCAGGCGGGCGGGCCGCCGGTTTCCCGACGGCCCGCCGTGTGGTGCGTGTGGATCAGTAGACGGCCACGCCGTAGCGGCTCAGCACCTCGCCGACCGGCTGGAAGTACGTGGTGCCGCCGGAGGAGCAGTTGCCGCTGCCGCCGGAGGTGAGGCCCAGGGCGGTGCCGCCGCTGAACAGGGAGCCGCCGCTGTCGCCCGGCTCGGCGCAGACGTTGGTGCGGATCAGGCCGTAGACCGAACCCTCGGCGTAGTTCACCGTGGCGTTCAACGCGCTGACCGAGCCGCTGCGCAGGCCGGTGGTGCTACCGGAGCGCTGCACCGACTGGCCGACGTACGCACTGCCGGAACCGGTGATGTCCCGGTAGCTGCCGTTGTAGAGGTACACGTTGCCCGGCTGCGTGGTGGTCTGGTTGCTGTACCGGACGATGCCGTAGTCGTTGCCCGGGAAGCTGGTGCCGGACCGGGCGCCGAGGTAGGCGGTCTGGGCCGAGTTCGAGTACCAGCTCGACGAGATGTTCGTGCAGTGCCCGGCGGTGATGAAGTACTTCACGCCACTGCTGCTGCGAACGTTGAAGCCGAGCGAGCAGCGACCGCCACCGCCGGCGTAGATGGCCTGACCGCCGGAGATCCGGGTGCTCAGCACACCGGCCTCGGCCTCGATGCGGACCGCACCGCCGGTGCGGGCGGCGGCGGCCTTGACCCGCTCCAGCTTGGCGCCGGTGACGGTGCTGTCGACGGAGACGACGACCTGGTTGGTGGCCGGGTCGGTCCACCAGGCGGTGCCGGGGATCTTCGCGGAGCGCTCCAGCTCGGCGGTGGCGCGGTTCAGCTCGGTGGCGCCGCGCTTGACGATCTTCGGGGTGGCGCCGGCGGCGGCGACCTGGCGGGCGGCGAGGGCGTCGGTGACCGCGACGACCATTTTGCCGTTGGCGCCGGCGTACGTGCCGGCGGCGCGGTCGCCGAGGCGCTCGGCGAGGGTGGCGGCGGCGTCCGGCGAGGCGGCGGGGGCGGCCTGGGCCGGCGCACCGATGAGTCCACCGGCGACCAGGGTTCCGGCCGCCACGATCGTGGCGGCACGGCGGAACGTTGACCTCGTGGGTCGCATGTAACAACCTCCGAAAGAGGGGGCTACGGCCCGCGCCGGGGGTGGCGTAGGCCGGGGGTAACCCGGCCGAGCTGGGGGAACCGGTCGGGTGAAGTGAAGTATTCACATACTTAAGATCGTAGGCAAGACCCCTGTTTGCCCGAATTCACCCGAGGGCCACGTGTAACCGGTACGCAACATTGTGGACACAGAACGTGGTCTATACGCTCCGGTCACCGCGTATTCCGGTACTCGCGATCCGGAGGCAACCATGATCCTCGTCCGTCGCGCGCTGGCTACCCTCGCCGGCACCCTCGCCCTCGTCCTGCTCGCCGCCACCCCCGCCGTCGCCGACTCCGGCCCGCCACCGAACTCGATGGCGAGCCTCGGTGACTCCATCACCCGCGGCTTCAACGCCTGCGGGTGGTACGTCGACTGCACGTCGCGCTCGTTCAGCACCGGGGACTACTCCACGGTGAACAGTCACTACCTGCGTATCCGCGCGGTCAACCCGACCGTCAACGGCCGCAACTACAACGACGCCCGGTCGGGGGCGAAGTCCGCCGACATGTACGGCCAGGCCGGCACCGCGGTCAGCCAGGGCGTCGGGTACGTCACGATGCTGATCGGCGCGAACGACGCCTGCACCAGCTCGGAGTCGACGATGACCTCGGTGACCACCTTCCGGGCAAACATCGACTCCGCGCTCAACCGGCTCCGGACCGGCCTGCCCAACGCGAAGGTCTTCGTCATCAGCATCCCGGACATCCAGCGCCTCTGGTACGTCGGTCGGACCAGCTTCAGCGCCCGCTCCGCCTGGTCGACCTTCGGCATCTGCCAGTCCATGCTGGCCAACCCGACCTCCACCGCCCAGGCGGACGTCGACCGGCGCAACCGGGTCCGGCAGCGCGTGATCGACTTCAACACCCAGCTCGCGGCGGCCTGCGCGGCGTACGGCGCGAACTGCCTGTTCGACAACAACGCCGTCTTCGGCTATCCGTTCGCCCTGAGCCAGCTCTCCGGCTGGGACTACTTCCACCCGAACACCGGCGGGCAGCAGGTGCTGGCGAGCGTCTCGTACGCCGCCGGCTTCCGCTGGTAGGCGATCCCGTGACCGGCGCGCGGAGCTCCGGCGTCCGCGCGCCGCGTCCCCCGCGCCGG
>NZ_JBFAMU010000646.1:0-2442 GCF_040656655.1 Micromonospora sp. NPDC049799 | reverse complement strand
CGACCGGAACCGCCGGGCCGGGCAGCATGCCCGCGACGCCCGCCGGGACGGCGAGCACGACGGACGGGACGGCCACGGCGGGAAGGACGGGTGTCGTCGCCACGGCGGGCGCGGCGGCGCCCAGGGTGAGACCGGTGGTCAGGGCGAGGCCGACCAGCAGGCGCGACGCCCAGCGCGTCACCCACCACAAAGGACAGGCGAGCGTGACCGGAAGCACGACGTCACGCTACCCCCGACGCCGCTCGCCCGCACTGCTGGCGGGCGTGTCGACACCCACCCGTCACCCGCGATCCACCAGGGTGGACACCGCTAGCGGTGGTGCGCGTACACCCGGGGTCCGTCGTCACCGGCGGCCCGGGCCGACGGGACGGACGGCGCCGCCGACGGACCCGGCACGGCGCCGTCCTCCCGGTCCCCCACGGGTGTCGGCGCCGAGCGACGGCGCGGACCGAGCCGGCGCATCATCGGCGTCTCCACGAAGCGGTGCAGCAGCCCGGCGAGGACCAGGTTGACCAGCCCGAAGCCCACCACCGCCGCCGGGCCCCACCATCCGGGCAGGCCGACGCCGTAGTGGCCGGTGAGGCGCAGCACGGTGACCATGACGAAGACGTGCACCATGTAGAAGGCGAACGACACCTCACCGAGCCACACCATGGGCCGATTGCGCCACGGCGTCCGCCGACCGCGGACGTCCGCGCCCGCGGCGGCCGTGATGACCAGGATGTACGCGACCGACAGCAGTCCCGCCCACAGCTCGGCGCGGATCCACTCCCCCGCGGCGAACCAGATGGCCACGAACACGACGGTGGCCACGCCCAGCCCCGGCCCCCGCCACCGGCCGCGCCGCATCAGCTCGGCGGCGGCCACGCCCATCCAGAACTCCAGCGACCGCACCGGCGGGAAGATCTGCGTGAACCACCAGCGGCTCTCCTCCGGCACCAGCTGCTGCGCCGGCCAGAGGGCGACGATCAACAGCGGTACGGCAACGACCACCGCCCACAGCACACCCGGGCGCGTCCGCTGGACCAGGGGCAGCGCGAACGGCAGGCACGCGTAGAAGAACAGCTCGCAGGAGAGCGACCAGCTCACGTTGTTGACGCTGTAGAAGATGCCGGGCGTGGGGTCCCAGGCCTGCACGAGCAGCAGGTTCTCCACCACGGCGCGCGGGTTCACCGGGTCGGCCATCGCGTACCCGACCAGGAGCACCACCAGGAACATCAGCAGGTGGTTCGGGTAGATCTTGGCCAGCCGGCGACGCAGGAACGTCCGCTTCGCCTCGCCCGGCCGGGCCGACCACACCAGCACGAATCCACTGAGGATGAAGAAGAACTGCACGCCGGACAGGCCGAGAGTGAACAGCCGGTCGACGACCGCCTTGTAGGCCGGCTCCGCCACGATCCCCATCGTGCCGGCGTGGAAACCGAACACGAGCAGCGCGGCGATCCACCGCAACCCGGTCAGCGACGGCAACCGGGAGGTGCCGCCGGGCGCGCGGGCGCCGCCGGTGGCGCCGGACGCGACCTGGTCGGCGACGGGCGCCGCCGTCACGCGGAACGGCCCACGGTCGTCGGGAACACCAGCACGGCGGCAGCTCCTTCACGCTTCGCGTCACCGGCCGTGCCCGCGGGTCGGGGCTCGTCGCCGGAGGCCGACCGCGACCTTACCCGGCGGGCCGCTCTCGTACGGGTGTTCGATCGTGGGGTAGGATCGGCGGTGTGTCGGACGTCGCGTACCAGCCCTCGATGCTGGACCTCGCCGAGGAGGGCCCCGCGCTGGGGCCGCTCACCGGTCATGTCACCCGGCACCAGCTGAGCCGAGGCGCCTGGGTCGACCACCTGCCCGGCTGGGTCCGCGGCTCCGACCAGGTCCTCGACATCCTCCTGCGGGACGTGCCGTGGCGCGCCGAGCGCCGCCGGATGTACGACGCCGACGTCGACGTCCCCCGACTGCTCTGCTGGTACGGCGCCGGCCGGCCGCTGCCCCACCCCGTGTTGACCACGGCGCGCGAGACGCTCACCCGGCACTACGCCGACGAGTTGGGCGAGCCCTTCGTCACCGCCGGCATGTGCCTCTACCGCACCGGCCGCGACAGCGTCGCCTGGCACGGCGACACCCAGGGCCGCTCGGCGCACACGGACACGATGGTCGCCATCGTCTCCTTCGGCTCTCCCCGCCCCCTCCTGCTGCGCCCGCGCGGCGGGGGCGGGGAGAGCCTGCGCTTCCCCGTCGGGCACGGCGACCTCGTCGTCATGGGCGGGTCCTGCCAGCGCACCTGGGAACACGCCATCCCGAAGACCGCCCGCCCGGTCGGCCCCCGGATCAGCGTCCAGTTCCGCCCCGCCGGCGTGGCCCGGCCGAGGAGACGTCGTCGTCGCCAGGTGGCGACGTCCCCAAGGTGCGTACACCAGGCGGCCCATCCGGGACACACACTCGGGTGGCCCG
>NZ_JBFAMU010000645.1:0-2450 GCF_040656655.1 Micromonospora sp. NPDC049799 | reverse complement strand
CGGCGCGGGGGCCGGTCACCCGGCGGCGCGACGGTGGGAGGCGCACGTGGTCGACGTCCCGCCGATCGGCTCGTACGCCTTCAGCCGGGCCGCCCGGCAGCGGGACCACCGGTCGTGCCGCCGGACCTGACGTCGCTGCCCTGGCCACCGGGCCTGAGCATCGCGGTGTTCGCCGTCGCGGGCGCGCTCACCGTGCTGGGCAGCATCCGCCTGGTCACCCTCGGCGACACCCTGGCCGACCGGACCGGTTGGGGCGAGGCGTTCTTCGGCGCGGTCTTCTTCGGCCTGGCCACCTCCCTGTCGGGCATCGTGATGACGGCGGTCGCCGCCACCTCGGCCCAGCCGGAGCTGGGCTACAGCAACGCGGTCGGCGGGATCGCCGCCCAGACCACCGCGGTCGCCGTCGCCGACGCGTTCCACCGCCGGGTCAACCTCGAACACGCCGCCGCGTCGCTGCCGAACGTGCTGTTCGGGGCGCTGCTCATCGCCCTGCTCTCCCTGGCCCTGCTGGGCAGCTTCGCCCCGGGGGCGACGGTGATCGGTGTGCACCCCGCCTCGCTGGCCATGATCGGCTGCTACGTCGGCGGCCTGCACCTCATCCGCCGCTCCGGGGCCAGTCCCCTGTGGGAGGCGGTGGCCACCACCGAGACCCTGCCGGACATCCCGCACGCCCACGGCAGCCTCGACCGGCGCAGCCCCGCCTGGCTGTGGAGCCGGTTCGTCGCCGTCGGCCTGGTCGTGGCGGCCGGCGGTTGGCTGATCGCCCTGGCCGCCGAGAGCATCGTCGTCAGCACCGGCCTGAGCGCCGGTTTCGTCGGCGCCATCCTCATGGGGGCGGTCAACGCGCTCCCGGAGACCGTCACCGCCGTCGCCGCCGTCCGCCGGGGCGCCCCCACGCTGGCCATCGCCGCGGTCCTCGGCGGGAACAGCCTGGACGCGCTCAACCTGGTGGTCGGCGACATCGCGTACCGGGACGGCTCGATCTACCACGCCGCCGGGCGCGAGGAACTGTTCGTCACGGCCAGCGCGCTGTTCATGACCACCGTTCTGCTCGGCGGCCTGCTGGTCCGGCAGGCGTGCGGCTGGGGCCGGCTCGGCTTCGAGGGAGTGCTGCTGCTGGCGAGCTACGCGGCCATGACCCTCATCCTGGCCTTCTGACACCGGCGAAGCGGCCGGCCGGGGCAGTGGCGAGACGGTGGCGGCACGACATGATGTCTGTGAGACATAAATGTGTCTGACAGACATCAGGCCCACACTGCGTTCATCGATCCACCGGCGACACGCGGCCGCACCAGACGTCCACGCGGTGGCACTGAGTGGGGGTCCCCCGGGCGGCATCGGCGGGTGAGAATGGGCGGATGGTCGCCCCCCGCTCCCGCGTGCCCCTGCTGATCCGTCCCCTCCGCGAGCCGGCCACAGTGCCGCCGCCCCTGGACGGGCCGTGGGCACCCACCGACACCCGGCTCGACGACGTCGAGCTCCTGCCTCTGCCGGAGGGTTCGGCCGGCCCGGAGGACGTGGTCATCGACCCGTCCGGGCGGGCGGTCAGCGGCGCCGAGGACGGCCGGATCTTCCGATGGCCCGCGGACGCGCCGGCCGGCACCCACCCGGAGATGCTGGCCGACACCGGCGGCCGCCCACTGGGCGTGGAGGTCGACCCCCGCGACGGCAGCCTCGTCGTCTGTGACGCGTACCGGGGTCTGCTGCGGATCACCGACGACGGGGCGGTCCGGGAGCTGAGCGGCGACGGGGAGACGCCCCACCTGGCCGACAACGCGACGATCGCCCGCGACGGCACGGTCTACTTCACCGACAGCTCGTACCGGTTCCCGGTCTCCCACTGGAAGCGGGACCTGCTGGAGCACCGGCCGAACGGGCGGGTGCTCGCGTACGACCCGGGCAGCGGGCGCACCGAGGTGGTCTGCGACGGGCTGTACTTCCCGAACGGGATCGCGCTCACCCCGGACGAGTCGGCGCTGATGCTGGTGGAGACCTCCACGCACCGGCTGGTCCGCGTCGCCCTGCCCGACGGCACGGTGACCGTGCTTGCTGACCTGCCGGCGTACCCGGACAACCTGACCCCGGTCGGCGACGGCACGTACTGGATGGCGCTGCCCAGCCCCCGGGTGCCGGTGGTCGAGCGGCTGCTGCCGCACCCCCGGCTGCGGCAGCTGGTCGCGGTGCTGCCCGCTGCCGTGCAGCCGAAACCGCTGCGCTACGGCCTGGTCGCGCTGGTCGACGGTGACGGGCGGGTGCTGCGCACCCTGCACGGGCCGTCGGGGGCGTACGACATGATCACCGGGGTGCGCCAGGACGGCGACCGGCTCTGGTTGGGCAGCCTGACCGGGCCGGGCATCGCCCGGGTGCCGCTGGCCTGAGCCGGCGCAAGCCGACGCGGAACGGCCCGCCGTCGGGCGGGCCGTTCCACGTGCCGTACGGGCTCGTCAGCC
>NZ_JBFAMU010000644.1:0-2451 GCF_040656655.1 Micromonospora sp. NPDC049799 | reverse complement strand
CGGCCACGTTCGAGCTGTGCGCCGCGCTGGTCCGGCCCGGTGGCCGGGTCGCCAACGTCGGCGTGCACGGCCGGCCGGCGACGCTGCACCTGGAGGACCTCTGGATCCGCAACGTCACCATCACGACCGGCCTGGTCGACACGCGCACCACGCCCCGGCTGCTCGACATGCTGGTGGCGGGGCAGTTCGACACCGGGCAGATGGTCACCCACCGGTTCCCGCTGGAGGAGATCATGCGGGCGTACGACGTGTTCGCCAGCCCGGCCGAGACCGGCGCGCTGAAGGTGGTGCTCAGCCGAAGCTGACCGCCCACGGCCGGGCGGCGGGGTTCACGCCCCGCCGGCCGGCCGGTGCCGCAGCGGCAGCCACTCCAGCACGTCCTGGATCGTCGCGTCCCAGTACGCCCAGTCGTGCGCGCCGGGGGAGAACTCCACGGTGAGCGGGACGCCCCGCCGGCGGGCGGTGTCGACGAAGCGCCGGTTGTCGTCGTACAGGAAGTCCTCCGTGCCGCAGGCGACGTAGAGGGCGGGACCGTCGGTGCCGTCCGCGCCGTACCGGTCCAGCAGCGCCACGGTGTCGTCGTCGGTGCCGGCCACCGCGCGCTCGCCGAAGACGGTGTGCCAGACGCGCGGGTCCAGGGGGTGCGTGGGGTCGTGCCGGCGGTTGGCGACGTTCAGGGCACCGGAGAGGCTGGCCGCCGCGGCGAACCGGTCCGGGTCCCGCAGCGCCCACTTGACCGCTCCGTAGCCGCCCATCGACAGGCCCGCGACGAAGGTGTCCTCGCGGGCGTCGGAGAGCCGGAAGAAGTCGTGGCACAGGGCCGGCAGTTCCTCGCTGAGAAAGGTCCAGTAGCGGTTGCCGTGCTCCTCGTCGCAGTAGAAGCTGCGACCCACCTGCGGCATGACGACGGCCAGGCCGAGCGGCGCGACGTACCGCTCGATCGACGTGCGGCGCAGCCAGATCGTGTCGTCGTCGGTGAGGCCGTGCAGCAGGTAGAGCACCGGCGGGTCGCCGGCCGGGGCGCTGCCGGCCATGCCGATCTGCGACGAGGCGCGCTGGGGCAGGATCACCGTCAGGGACGTGTTGAGGCCGAGCACCTCGGAGTAGCAGTCAACGCGCATCAGGGCCACGGCGGCCGATGCTACGCGATCGGTCAGGTCCAGTAGAGGATGCGGCAGGCCGGCACCCGGGCGGCCAGCTCCCGCTCGAACCACGTACGCAGCTCGGTCATCACCTCGCGCGGGTACACGTACTTCACCGCGCCGAACTTCCCGTACTTGCGGCGGCGGGACTCCTCGTCCATCTCCAGCCGGGTGCGCGGGTACCAGCCGAGCAGCACCTCCTTGCTGCCCGGGGTGAACCGGTGGGTGATCAGCTCGGCGGTCAGGTCCAGGCCGGGCACCCCGGCCACGGCCGTCGCGACGTGGTCGAGCAGTGCGCCGTAGTGCTCCGGCCAGTCGGGCAGCGGCATGATCGGGGCGATGGTCAGGCCGACCGGGTAGCCGTCGAGCGCCAGCCGGCGCAGCGCCGCGAGCCGGTCCGGCACGGTGGCGGTGCCGCCCTCCATGCGCGTGCTGACCGGTGCGGCGTTGACGCTGAAGCGCACCCGGGTGCGCCCGGCGTGCGGCAGGCCCACGAACGTGTCCACGTCGGCGTACTTGGTGGTCCAGCGCAGTTGCACCGGTGCCTCCCAGGCGGCGAAGTGCTCCACGGCCCGCCGCCAGCTCCCGGTCAGGTGCTCCAGCGCCAGCGGGTCGGTGTAGCAGGACGCCTCGAACGTGGTGCCCTCCTCGGCCCGCTCGGCGCTGCGGCTGGTCACCGTGCCCCGGCCGGCGTAGTCGGCCAGCCCGGCGAGGATGCCGTCGAGGTCCGCGTACACCCGGGTGACCGGCGGGCCGGACAGCGAACCGGCGAGGTAGCAGTACTGGCAGTGCGCCGGGCAGCCCTCCGCCAGGTCGAACCGCCAGTCCGCGCTCGGTGCGATCGGTTGCAGCTTCCGGCGCGACGGTGGGCTCACCACGATCGCCAGCGTGGCCTTCGCCCGCGCGTACGTCTCCCGCTCGGTCTCGCCGCGGACCCCGGTCAGGCGGTTGGTGCGCAACCGTTCGACCTCGATGCCGAGGGCCTCGACCCGGGCGGCGATCCGCCGTCCGTGCGGGTGGTCCAGCGCCGCCGGGGTGGCGACCACCCGCCGTGGGGTCCAGCGCCGCGCCGGCCGCGCGGCCGGTGCCAGCGCCGCCAGGTCACGCGTCGGTACGCGCTCGCCGCTGGCGTCGTGCGGCGCCGGAGGTACGTCCACGGCGAGCGGCTCGTCGACGTCCACGGCCTCGGTGTCCGGCCTCATCCGACCGGGGTACCCCTTGCCGGTGCGATCCCACCTGCCGGCCGGCACGGCGGCGGGGGGCGGGGGGCGGGGGGCGCGCGCCCGGGGGGCGGGGGGGGCGCGTGCAT
>NZ_JBFAMU010000643.1:0-2474 GCF_040656655.1 Micromonospora sp. NPDC049799 | reverse complement strand
GCGGCGATGCGCGGCACGGAGACCCGGCCGGTGCCGACGATGGCCAGGCCGATGCCGACCGCGCCGATCGCGAAGGCCGCGCTGGCGGCGGTGACCGGCACGTCGTACCGGATGCGGGTGCCGTCGACGGCGAACCCGAGCATCGCCATGAAGTGCATGGTCCAGATGGCGGTGCCGCCGAGGGCGAACGCCGCCAGGGTGCCCCACCAGGCGCGCTGGCCCGGCGTGGTGGCGGTCCGGATCCGGCCGGCGCAGACCAGGCCCAGACACGAGCCGAGCACCGACAGCGCGTAGCTCAGCGCGGGCGTGATCCACCCGTACTCAAAGTGATTGATTTCCGCCACGGCGGTATTCCCCCCAGACACGTTACCGGCGCGTAACAACGCGCCCCAGACATGATCGAGGACCCCCTGAACAGGCGCAACAGCACCCCCCTGCTATCTCGGGGGGTGCTGTCGCGGTGACGGTGCGATGCGTCGATTCTCCGCCGGCGATGACGGAGAGTGACGGTCAGGCGGGGGCGTGGTAGGCCAGTACGCCCCGGTTGACGGCCGCGATGGCCTGCCGGGCGGTGGACCGCAGGTCCGGCGAGGCTCCCCCGGAGTCGGCGAGCTGGCCGAGCAGGTCGACGACCTGCCGCGCCCACCGGACGAAGTCGCCCGCCGGCATCTCGCCGTCGATCTCGTGACCGCTGGCGAGCACCTTGGCGAGCGCCTCGCCCCGGGCCCACCGGTAGACCGGCCACGCGAAGCCGAGGTCCGGCTCACGGGTGACGGCGAGACCGCGCGCCGCCTCGTCGGCCTCGATCTCGCTCCACAGCTTGAGGGTGGCGTCGACCGCGTCGGCGACGGGGCCGCGCGGCAGCCCCGCCCGTTCGTCGACATCGCGGCGCGCCTCGAAGACCACCACCGACACCGCCGCGGCCAGCTCCGCCGGGGACAGCCCGTCCCAGACGCCCCGCCGCAGGCACTCGGCGACCAGCAGGTCCGCCTCGGTCCAGATCCGTCCGAGCATGCGGCCGGCGTCGGTGACGGTGCCGTCGGGCGCCAGGTACCCGCGGGAGGTCAGCAGCGCGACGATCCGGTCGAAGGTACGCGCCAGCGAGCCGGTCCGGCCGGCCACCCGCTGCTGCAACTCCTCGGTGTCCTTCTCCAGCCGGCGGCGCCGCTCCGCCCACCGGGCGTGCTCCTCCCGGTCCGGGCAGGCGTGGCAGGGGTGCCGACGCAACTCCGTGCGGAGCTGGCTGAGCTGGTGGTCGTCGCCGACCGCCTGCCGGGACCGGCCGCCCCGGCGACCGCCGTGCCGGTCCAGACCGGTTCCGCTGACCTCGGCGGCCAGGTCCCGCCGGGCCGCCGGGGACCGGTGGTTGAAGTGCTTGGGCACCCGGATCCGGGCCAGGACCTCGGCCGGGGTGGTGAAGTCGCCGGGGGTGATCCGGCCGGCCCAGCGGTCCTGGGTGAGCACCAGTGGCCGGGGCTCGCCGAACCCGCCGGTGGCCGGGTCGAGCACCACGGCCAGGCCGGCACGCCGACCTGACGGCACCCGGATCACGTCGCCCACCCGCAGGCGTTCCAGCGACGCCACGGCGGCGGCCTTGCGCTGGTGCTGCCCCTGCCGGGCGATGGCCCGTTCCCGGTCGGCGATGGCCACCCGCAGCCCGAAGTACTCGTCGAAGTCGCCGTGGTGGCAGGTCGCCTCGACCCCGTACGCCTCGATGGTCTCGGTGTTGCGCTGCACCTGCCGGGCCAGGCCGACCACCGACCGGTCCGCCTGGAACTGCGCGAACGAGGACTCCAGCAGCGCCCGGGCCGGCTCGGTGCCGACCGACCCGACCAGGTTGACCGCCATGTTGTACGAGGGCCGGAAGCTGGACCGCAGCGGGTACGTGCGGGTCGACGCCAGGCCGGCCACGTGCCGGGGGTCGGTCTCCGGGGACCACACCACCACGGCGTGGCCCTCGATGTCGATGCCCCGGCGCCCGGCGCGGCCGGTGAGCTGGGTGTACTCCCCCGGCGTCAGGTCGACGTGCGCCTCGCCGTTGTACTTCACGAGGCGTTCGAGGACCACGCAGCGGGCCGGCATGTTGATGCCCAGCGCCAGGGTCTCGGTGGCGAAGACCGCCTTGACCAGGCCGCGGACGAACAGCTCCTCGACCACCTCCTTGAACACCGGGAGCATGCCGGCGTGGTGCGCGGCCAGGCCGCGCTCCAGGCCGTCGAGCCACTCCCAGTAGCCCAGCACCGACAGGTCCTCGCCCGGGATGGCGGTGACCCGCGACTCCACGACGCGGCGGATCTCGGCGCGTTCCTCCGGCGAGGTCAGCCGCAGCCCGGCGGCGAGGCACTGCTGCACGGCAGCGGCGCAGCCGGCCCGGCTGAAGATGAACAGGATCGCCGGCAGCAGGCCCTCGCGGTCGAGCCGGTCCACGATGTCGGGCCGCATCGGGCCCCGCCAGCGTGGGCCGCGGCGGCCTC
>NZ_JBFAMU010000642.1:0-2489 GCF_040656655.1 Micromonospora sp. NPDC049799 | reverse complement strand
CGCCAACCCGTGGCCGGCCGCCGAGGACGTGGACGACCCCGGGCCGACCGGTGGGGTCGGCCGTACCGGCGGCGAGGACCCGACCGGGCCCACCGCCACGGACGTACGCCGCCTGCCGTGGGCCGCCGACGTCTCCGGCATCACCGTCGGGCGCGGCCGGCAGGACGAGCCGTCGCTGCTGGACGGGCTGGACACCTTCGGCGCCGACCTGCCGGACGACGATGAGGAGGAGGGCTACACGCCCCCACCGCCTCCGCCGCTGCCCCGGTTCTCCAAGTACGCGGTGCTCGGCGTCCTGGGCATCGTGGTCGGCTTCGTCCTCTTCCTCTTTCCCGACGTGCTCCCGGCGGACCGCGCGGTGGTGACCCTGCTCGGCTTCACCGGCATCCTCGCCGGCTTCGTCACCCTGATCTGGCGGCTGCGCCCGGGTGACGAGGACGACCGCGACCCGCACGACGGCGCCGTCGTCTGACCAGCCCGCGGGGCGGGGTCGTGCCCGGATGGCGGGACCTCGCGTGCCCGGCCGGTGGCGTAACAATGGTGTAACTTACTGTCAGTAGGAATACCGCTGTCCGTCACTTCCCCCGCTGACTGCCCGGTTGTTCCTCGTCTGGGGCGGTCACTCCTCAGCTGATCGGAATGCCCGAGATGCGACAGAGTTCCCTCGTAGTGGTCGCCAACCGCCTCCCCATCGACGACAGTGTGGCGCCCGACGGCGCCTGCGAGTGGCGCCGCAGCCCCGGCGGCCTGGTCAGCGCGCTGCACACGCTGCTGTCACACACCTCGACCACCTGGGTCGGCTGGGCCGGCGGCAGCGGCCCTGCGCCCGCCCTGCCCGACGTCGACGGTGTCCGCATGCGGAGCGTGGCGCTGAGCACGGAGGACCTCCGCGACCACTACGAGGGCTTCGCCAACGCGACCCTCTGGCCGCTCTACCACGACTCGGTGGAGCAACCGGAGTACCACCGGCGCTGGTGGGAGGCGTACCAACGGGTCAACCAGCGGTTTGCCGAGGCGATTGCCGAGGTCGCCGAACACGGCGCGGTGGTCTGGGTGCAGGACTACCACCTGCAACTGGTGCCGGGCCTGCTCCGCGACCTGCGACCGGACCTGCGCATCGGCTTCTTCCTGCACGCGCCGTTCCCGCCCCCGGAGCTGTTCATGCAGCTCCCCCGCCGCGCCGAGCTGCTGCGGGGCATGCTCGGCGCCGACCTGGTCGGCTTCCAGCGGGCCCAGGCCGCGCACAACTTCGCCCAGCTCGTGTCCAGGGTGCTGGACCTGCCGGCCACCGACCGGCGGATCGCCGTCGACGACCGGGTGGTGCGCATCGGCGCCTTCCCGGTCTCCATCGACACCGCCGAGATGGCCGCGCTGGCCGCCCGCCCCGACGTGGCCGACCGGGCCCGCCGGCTGCGCCACGACCTCGGCGGCCCCGACCACGTCGTCCTCAGCGTCGACCGGATGGACTACACCAAGGGCATCGAGCAGCGGCTCAAGGCGTACAGCGAGCTGCTCGCCGGCGGACACGTCAAGGTCCGGGACACGGTGCTGGTGCAGGTGGCGGTGCCCAGCCGGGAGCGGGTCGGGCAGTACCAGATCCTCCGGGAGCGGGTGGAGCGCGAGGTGGGCCGGATCAACGGCGAGTTCGGTCGGGTCGGCGAGCCGGCCATCCACTACCTGACCCAGCCCTTCGACCGCGCCGAGCTGGCCGCGCTCTACCGGGTGGCGGACGTGATGGCGGTGACCCCGCTGCGGGACGGGATGAACCTGGTGGCCAAGGAGTACGTGGCGGCGCGGGTGGACGACACCGGCGCCCTGCTGCTCAGTGAGTTCGCCGGCGCCGCCGCCGAGCTGTCGCAGGCGTACCTGGTCAATCCGCACGACCTGGAGGGCCTCAAGCAGGGGCTGCTGACGGCGCTGCGGGCCGGCCCGGACGACGTCGGTGCGCGGATGCGGGCCATGCGGGCCCACCTCCACGAACACGACATCCGGGCCTGGGCCCGCTCCTACCTGTCCGCGCTGGACGAGAGCGGTTCCCTGCTCCGCCGTCTCGGCGCGACCGGCTGACCCGCCGGGCGGCGGGTCAGGCCGCCGGCGCCGGGTCCTTCTCCAGCCAGTCGAGGATCGCGTCGACCGGCTCCCGCCAGCGCGCGTCGAGCATCAGGTCGTGCCCCATCCCGGGGAACAGCAGCGGGGCGGAGCCGAAGCGCCGGGCCGCCCGGGTCAGGGCCGCCGCCGGGACCACCCGGTCGTCCGGGCTGCCCACCACCAGCACCGGCGGGTCTCCCACCGGCGGCTCCGGGTCCCGACCGGTGAGCAGTTGCCACTGGGCCCGCCGGCCGGCGCGGCCCAGCCGGGAGACGTAGCCCCGGGCCTGCTCCTCGGGCAGCTCGCGGCTGAACAGCTGACGGCGGTTGAGCCGCAGGGGCCCACCGACCAGCGCCGGCAGCGTACCGAGCGGGTTGCCGCGCAGCGCCGCGCCGAGCGTC
>NZ_JBFAMU010000641.1:0-2491 GCF_040656655.1 Micromonospora sp. NPDC049799 | reverse complement strand
ACTCGTGGCCTGCGGGTGGGGGGTTGGGGGCCGCAGCCGCCCGACAACCACCCGCCACGACCGCAACCGTCCGCTTCGGAGGGCCGGCACCGCGTCAACCCCGCCGCCGCGACCCCCCCGCCGCGGCGGCCGGGTCCGTCGACCGTCGGGCGCCGGCCGGCGTACGCGATGGGGCTGACCGCCGTCGCGATCATCGCGCTCGCCGTCCTCGTCATGGCGCTGCCCTTCTTGCAGTCGTCCGCACCGGTGGCCGCGCCCTCGGCGGACACCGCCGCACCGGTCGCCGAGAAAATCGCTCCCGAGCTGACGCCCGAACCGATCCGGTCCTTCTCACCGGCCCCCGTCTCGCTGTCCACCCGCGCGTCGAAGAAGCCCGCGGCACCTACGCGGAAGGCCACCCCCACCGGGCGCGCGACGAGCACGCGGTCCGCGCCGTCCGCGTCACCGAAGCCGCCCCCGCCCCTGCCCCCGGGCGAGCTGGCGCCCCTGCCCGCTTCGCGGGAGCCCGCGCTGCGGTCCATTGGCGGCGGACCGGAGACGTTCATCGACTTCGTCAACGCCCGGTCCGCTCCGGTGACGGTGTACTGGTTGAACTACGACGGCCAGCGCCAGCGGTACGCGGAACTGCAGCCCGGACAGGGGTACCGGCAGCACACGTACGTCGGGCATCCGTGGGTGGTGACCGAGGCCGACGGCCGGGCCCTGGTCTGCTTCCAGCCGACGACCACCGTGGCGAAGGCCGTGCTGCGGTAGCCGACCCCGTCGTGGCTATGACCGGCCCGGAAACAGCAGAGCGCCGACCGGCGTTTCCGCTGGTCAGCGCTCCTGTAGCCGGGCGAAAGGCTATGTGGCCAGGGGTGGGTTCGAACCGCCGACCTTCCGATTTTCGGATCCAGGCGACAGTGGCCGCACGCATTCGGACGTGTTCTGCTTCCTTCCCGCTGCCTCGTCTGCCGACCGCGCGGCCCTCGGGGCGGTCAGTAGCGGCCGAGGTTCTGGCTGGGCGCCATCACGATGCGTGGAGAGGCCGCCGGATCCAGCCACTCCAGTACCCGGAGCAGGTTGGACTGTGTCAACGAGACACAGCCGGCGGTACCGCCGCTCCCGTTGACGTGCAGGAAGATGCCGCTGCCGCGGGCCGGGGTGGCTGCCCTCACTGGGATGTTGTAGTTGATGACCGCGAAGTAGTTGTACTGCGGCACGGTCTGCCACAGCGCCTCGCTGTACCCGCCCGGGTTCGTGCCATGCACAAAGCTGTTGTACGTGGGCGAGCTGGGATTCTCATCCCAGTAGTCGTTCGCCACAAGCCGGTGGTAGCTGTACTTGACGCCAGGGTTGGCGTTCACGCCGTACATGGTGGAGCCGATGCCATAGACGCCCGTGGGCGTCGTGGGGACGCCC
Organism: Micromonospora sp. NPDC049799; assembly: GCF_040656655.1. Taxonomy (NCBI): domain Bacteria; kingdom Bacillati; phylum Actinomycetota; class Actinomycetes; order Micromonosporales; family Micromonosporaceae; genus Micromonospora; species Micromonospora sp. NPDC049799. The sequence goes on along the minus strand of NZ_JBFAMU010000641.1, from coordinate 1,090 downwards.
TCCACATGGCTGTCGCTGAACCCCTTGGTGCCGATCCGCGCGCTCATCACTCCGAGCTTCGGCCGCCACACGCCGTTCACCTTCTCGAAAGTCTCGAGGGACGCGACGCTCGTACCGTAGCCGCTGCTGTGGACGACGATGAGCTGGCGGGTGCTGGCCGGAATGGTGTGTAGCCGGGAGGCGATGTTGCTCTCTGCGGCCGGCGTCGCGACCTTGCTGGTCGGGACGTGCGACGGCGACCGGCTGAGAGACGGCTTCGTGGACCGGCTCGCCGAAGGCGACGGGGACCGGCTAGCCGAAGGCGATGAGGAGGGACTTGCGGAGGCAGTCGGTCCGGGAGCGCCGGTCACCGAGGTATCGACCGGAGCCGACCCGGCGTCCACCGTGCCGTTCCGGCCCGGGGCTGCGCAGGACGTGAGTCCGAGCCCGCCGAGCAGCGCCACCGTGATGGCACCGAACACAGCCCGCCTGAACGGCGTTCGCATTCCTACTCCTCCAATGGTTCTTGATGTCGCCAGTCGTCTAGGCGGAAGGCGACCGCGACTCGGGGGGTGACTCTTGCCGCGCGGTTGGTCTGAGGTGTCGCAGGTGCGACCCTCGCCCACGACGGGCGCTGGAGATCAACTGACTCCACTCATCCGGCGTCGTCGGTCTGGCCGGCGTTACATATGAGGGGCGGCGCTCGCCGGATCGAGAGCATCGGCGGAGACGGGGGACGACTCCGGCGAGCTTCGGTGGCCATCGTTGATGTCAGCCGCTGCTGTCGGCTCCCTGCCCACTCCTGGCAGAAGCGCCGGATGGATCAACTGACCGACCCGCTGGCCGGACTCGACGACCTCCCGTGGGAGTCGCTGCACCACGCGTATGGCCCGGCCGTCGACGTACCGGACCAGTTGCGGGCGTTGCGCTCGGATCTGGTGCACGGCAGTTCACCGCCACCGCACTGAACCGGCTCCGGGTCGCGGACATCTCCTACCTGCGCACCATCCCGGAATAGGGACGACCCCCGTCGGGGGGAGCCGGACACACCTTGTCGGCTCGTGCCGATCATTGCCGACCAGTGCGCTTGAGCAGCTGACGCTAGGCGTCC
>NZ_JBFAMU010000640.1:0-2493 GCF_040656655.1 Micromonospora sp. NPDC049799 | reverse complement strand
CGGCGATGCCTCCGGCGTCGAACCCGCCCGCGCCGACCAGGTCGACGACCACCTCGGCCGGCTGGCCGGTGACCGCCTCCAGCATCGCCCGGCGCAACTGGTCCGCGCCGTCGCGGTCGACCTCACCGCCGACCTCGACGAGCACGCGGTCGCCGTTGTGCTTCACCGAGATCCGCGTCTTGGCGGTGCCGGTCTCCGCGGTGCCGTTCTGCCACGGTGGCGGCGCGTCGGCGAGCATCGCCTGGCGCAGCCACGTCAGTGCCCGGGACAGCAGCCGGGAGACGTGCATCTGGGAGATGCCGAACCGGGCCGCGATCTCCGCCTGGGTCTGGTTGCCGTAGAAGCGCATCGCGAGGATCCGCCGTTCCCGCCACGGCAGCCGGTGCAGCAGTCCGCTGACCGTCACCCGGTCGTCGACGGATTCCAGCGCGTTGTCCGACTCGCCCACCAGGTCGCCGAACTCGGCCGAGCTCTCCCCGCCGACCGGCGCGTTGAGTGAGGCCGGGCTGTAGCCGGCGGCCGACTCCAGGGCCGCCAGGATCTCCTGCTCGGGCGTCTCCAGCCGTGCGGACAACTCGGCGACCGTGGGCGCCCGGGACAGCTCGCTGGTCAGCGACGCCGTCGCCTGTCCGACCTCGAGGATGAGGTCGCGCAGCCGGCGGGGCACGTGCACGCCCCAGGTGCGGTCGCGGAAGTGCCGTTTGATCTCGCCGACGATGGTGATCGCCGCGTACGCGGTGAACGAGCCCCGTTCCGGGTCGTACCGGTCGACGGCGTTCACCAGGCCCAGGCGGGCGACCTGTTCCAGATCCTCCAGCGGTTCCCCCCGCCCCCGGTAACGGCGCGCCAGCCGGCCCGCGAAGGGCAGCGCGAAGCGGACCAGGTCGTCCCGGGCCTCCTGCCGGCGTTCCGGTGGCAGGCCCTCGATCCGTGCCGCGTACGCCAGCGCCGCCGCGTCGAGGTCCTCCAGGCCCCGCTCGGTGGGCGGTGGTGTGGTTGTGGTGGTCTGTCCGAACATCCGCGCCTCCCTCAGGAAGGTCCCCCGCCCGGATTGGGAAACCGGTCGTGCGCGTGCTCGCACCACGCACCGGGCCGGAAGTGGGTTACGTGACTTGGATGCCAGCGGGTGACGGCGCCACACTGCACAGCGTTATCAGGCCGTCGCAGCCAGCGGTGTTCCCGCTCCGTAGGTACTCAATCACGGCACCCCCGGTTCGCGAGGATGTTTCGGTGTCCCGGTCTCAACAGACCTGAAGCCCCAGGTGGTTGCCGGTGTCGCGGAGCGTCTGCAGGGCCTCCGGCACGCCCATCGGGGCCGGTGTCGGCAGGTCGTACGGCTGGGCGCGCAACACCTCCGTGGCACGCCGGGTGGGTACCGACGTCACCGGGTAGCCCCGGGCGGCGGTCCGGTCCAGGGCACGCCGCCGGCGGCCGAACCCGGCCACCGCCAGCCACTGCGGCAACCCGGCCAGGGCGGGCGAGCGCAGCCCCGGAGGCTCGGGCAGCACGTCGACGGAGCTGAACGGCTCGCTGCCGGCGAGCCACCACTCCACCTGCTCCACGCTGCGCCGGGTGGCGTTCTCGCACCAGTACGGCACCATGCCGGCCCGGACGACCTGCCACGGATCGAGCAGCCGGCCGCATTCGACCACCAACCGGTCACCGGTCTTGCCGGCCGCGCGCAGCCACCGCCGGTACAGGTCGGCGGTAGCCGCGCTCAGCGCCGACGGCTGCGGCACGAGGACGCGGTGCAGGGTGTGCCCGTGTTCGGAGACCCACCGGCGGGTGTCGGCCTCGAAACCGTCCTCCACGCCGTGCTCGGCCACGCCGCGCGGTGCGGTGACCTCCGGCGGCTCCCAACCCGCGCCGTCGCCACCGGCCGAGCGCAGCACCTGGCGCAGGGCGTGGCTGTCCGGGTGGAAGTCCACCGGGTCCAGCCCGCTGGCCGGGGAGCCGACCTGGAAGCTGTGCCCGGACCCCTCGTCCAGGACCGGCCAGGTCCGCGCGTCGCGCAGCACCAGCAGGGGGGCGCCGGGTTCCAGCCGGTCGGCCAGGAACCGCGCGTACGCCGCCGGCAGCGACCGCCACCGCGCCGCGAGGGAGACCGTCACGCCGCTCAGGGCGCCCCGGCTGGCCGGGCAGTGCACCTGTCGTACGTGCAGGTCGGGGTTGCCGGCGAGCAGGCGGCCGGCCAGGGCGGCGCCGTGGTCCAGGGCGGCCCGGGGCCGGTCCACCGCTCCCTGCGCCCAGTGCACCGACATCTCGAAGCCGGTGGGTAGCCAGGGCACGCCGAGCACCACCGCGAGGTGGGCGACCGCGCCGTGCGGGGACCCGAGCAGCGCCGCGGGATACCGGCGGCGGGGGTACTGGTCGGCGAACCACCCGGCCACCCGACCGGCGTCGACCTCCGCGGTCTGCCCGACGGTGAGCGCCACCCGGCCGGCCGCCCGCGTCACCGCCGCCCGCCGCACCGGATCGGGCGCGCCGGTGAAC
>NZ_JBFAMU010000639.1:0-2494 GCF_040656655.1 Micromonospora sp. NPDC049799 | reverse complement strand
GCGACCGGCGAACGTGCGCTTCGGTGGCGACCGGCCCCCGGGCCTGGCCCCGGCCGGGTCGGGGGAGCTGCGCCGGCTGAGCTTCGGCACCACCGCGACCGAGATCCTGGCCGGGCTGATGCGTGGGCTCTGCGACCTGGTCGCGGCGGACCTGGCCGAGCTGGAGTCCACCGTGGACGGGCCGGTCGAGGTGGTGCTCGGCGGGGGAGCGCTGGCCGCGTCACCCTGGTGGCGCAACGCGTTCAGCGCGGCGCTCGCCCCCCGGGCCGTGTGGTACCAGCGCAACTCGGAGGTCGGCGCGACCGGTGGGGCGCTCGTCGCGCTGGGTCGCCTCGGCGACGCCGCGGGGCTCGCCGACATCATCCGGACGGATGAGAAGGACTCGTATTCCTGAGTCGCACCTGCGCCCGGGTCGTTGACACAGCTTGCTGACCTGGTTGGATGAATCCCGCTCCCCGGGTCCCGGCGGACGCGGGAGGTGCGAGGAGGCAGGGGTGGGGGTAGGTCCGGACGCGGCGCCCGGCACGGTGTCGAACCACCGCCGCCGCCGGTTCGACGTCCGGGTCGTGGCCCACCGGCGGCGCTCCGCGTTGCGGATGCGGGACTGGCGGATGCGGACGAAGCTCGCCACCGTGCTGGTCATCCCGTCGGTGGCGTTCCTGGTGCTCGCCGGGATCCAGACCAGTGGACTCGTCGGACGGACGACGGCGCTCGGCGACTTCGCCCAGCAGGTCGGCATCGGCCGGGAGATCGCCGCCGCCGTGCACGAACTTCAGCAGGAGCGGGACCGCTCCGCCGGTGAGTTGGGGGAGCTGCGGGGCGGCGGGGCCGGCGTCGACCGGGACGCGTCCGCCGCTGCCCTCAGGCCGCTGCACGAGCAGACCGACCAGGCCATGCGGAGGCTGGACGAGGCCGCCGAGCCGCTGGCCGGCGCCGACGCCTCCTGGCGGGTCGCGTACTCCGAGGTGCGGGAGGCGTACGAGCAGGTGGTCTCCATCCGGGCGGCGGTGCTCCCGGCCGTCCTGGGCGGCGACACCATCCTCGGCAACTACAACCGCGCGGTGGACGCGCTGCTCAACCTGCTCGCCGAGCCCGCCCCCGGCGACGACCAGCCGGCACTGAGCGACGCGGTGCTGCGCTACGTCCAGATCGCCCGGGTCAAGGAACTCTCGTCCCGGATCCGCGCCCAGCTCTACGAGGCGGCCCGGGCCCGGCAATACGGCATCGAGGACCAGGTGCTGCTGGCCGACCTGCGGGCCCAGCAGCTCACCGCGCTGGGGGCGTTCCGGGTCGCCGCCACCAACGACCAGGTCCGCCGGTACGACGAGACGTCGGTCGACCCGGCCTTCGTGGCGGCGACCCGGCTGGAGGAGCAGAGCCTGCCCAGCGACCGTGGCGCGAAGGTGCTGCCCGCGGAGCAGTGGTGGACCGCCAGCGAGCAGCGTCAGGAGCTGTTCCGCCAGGTGGAGGCCGGAATCCTGGGCGACGCCGTCCGCCAGGCCGACAACGTCAGCACGGCGCAGCTGCGGACCACCCTGCTGGTGGTCGGGGTGATCGTGGCGGTGCTGCTCGTCGCGCTGCTCATCTCCCTGCTGGTCGGCCGGTCCATCGCGCGGTCGATGCGGATGCTGCGCGGGCAGGCTCTGCGGATCGCGCAGGTCGAGCTGCCGGACGCACTGGACCGGCTGCGCACCGTCACCGGCGGTGTTCCCAGCATCGACGTGCCGCCCGCCGTGGTGCGCTCGCTCGACGAGATCGGCGAGTTGGCCGAGGCGTTCGTCGCCGTGCACCGCAGCGCGGTCAGCGTCGCCGTCGAGCAGGCCACGATGCGACGCAACGTCAACGCGATGTTCGTCAACCTCGCGCGGCGCAGCCAGGTGCTGGTGGAGCGGCAGCTGGAACTGCTCGACGACCTGGAACGGGAGGAGGGCGACCCGGACCAGCTGGAGAACCTGTTCAAGCTCGACCACCTGGCCGCCCGCATGCGCCGTAACGACGAGAGCCTGCTGGTCCTCGCCGGCAGCGAGTCGACCCGGCGGTGGAACCGGCCGGTCGGCCTCGGCGCGACGCTTCTCGCCGCCAGCGCCGAGATCGAGCAGTACCAGCGGATCCGGCACGGGTCGGTGGCCGACCTGCACGTCGTCGGCCATGCCGTGGGCGAGCTGGTCCACCTCCTCGCCGAGTTGCTGGAGAACGCCACCGCCTTCTCCCGTCCGGACACGACGGTGAACGTTGAGGCCGACGTGGACGTCGATGCGGCGTACATCGCGATCGTCGACCAGGGCCTCGGGATGAGCCCCACGGCGCTGGCCGAGGCGAACGCCGTCCTCGCCACCCCACCGGCCGCCGACGTGGCCACCGTGGAGCGGATGGGTCTGTTCGTGGTGAGTCACCTGGCCGCCCGGCTCGGCGTCGAGGTGCGGCTGCACGCCGCCCCCGCCGACCGGCCCGGCCTCGTCGCCCGGATCCGGCTGCCCGGCAAGCTGCTCGCCGC
>NZ_JBFAMU010000638.1:0-2495 GCF_040656655.1 Micromonospora sp. NPDC049799 | reverse complement strand
GCCAACAGGCGCCGGGCCACCCCGTACAGCCAGGGCAGGCTGCGGTCCGGGACCTCGCGTCGACGCCGCCAGGCGATGACGAACACGTCCTGAGCGAGCTCAGCCGCTGCATCCGGGTCGGCAAGCCGACGCTGGCCGTACTTCACCACGTGTCCGTATTCGGCCGTGTAGACCCTGGTGAACCAATCCTCGTCGCGTTTCGCCGGTGGCCCCATCCACAACCCCTGCCTGGTTGACGAACTCTCACCCTGGCTTGTGTCACCCCCAGCCCGATGATTACCGGCAGCCACCCCAGGCGGTGGAGTAGACAGGCCGCATCAGCGGGCCGTGTCAGAGCCTGGGCACGGCCTTCGCCGGACTACAGCGATCCCCACCTGCGGAAACGCCGGTGGGGATCTTGCTTCGTGTGGTCAACCCGCGCACCCCTGGTGCGCGGCAGCACGCTCAGCCCCGGGTTCTCGGACCTGAGCGTGCTGCCGCAAAGGAGTAATCCCTGAGTCACCCGGGCCACAGCGCGCGTCAGTTCGCCGCCACGACCGGGAGGACCTACTTGACGACGACCACCTTGGTCGGCCGATCAACCTGCACCGGAGTGCCGTAGTCGGACAGCTCCACGGTCACCGCATCCGTGCCGCCGTAGGCCAGTCCGCCCTTGACCCCCGGCCGGAACTGCCCCTTGCGCGTCAGCTCGTACGACACCTTCGCGATGCGCTTGTCCGCGTCGAGGGTCACGTCACCGACGAACGTCACCGTCTCCGTGCCGTACCGGTTGTCGACCGACGTCGTGCTCGTGAAGTGGTAGACGTCGGCACCGACCCGGGTGACCTTGGCGCCATCCTGCCGCAGCGCGTCGAACAGCTGCTCCGGATCCGCCGACGCACCCACCGCGCCGCTCAACGCGCGGTGGTACGCGAGCCTGTCGTGCCTGCCGGGGTACTGCTTCCACACGTCCTTCGAGCCGGAGGAGCTGACGAAGCGGACACCCTCGACCAGCCGCTCGAGATAGACGACCCCAGCTCCCGGCGACGGAGAACTCAGCTGCCCGGTGTCGGTCCGGGGGTCGAACGCACCCTCGGTGACCTGGGCGGTGCTGGCGTCCGCCGCACTCCTGGCCGTGACCTTCACCTTGTAACTGATGCTCGCGCTCGCTTCGGTCGCGGAGGCCAGTGCCATCCGCGGAGACACGACCTCGGGGGCCGCCACGGTGACGCCGGACCGTTCCGGCGTCGACGGCTGCACGAGGGTCGCCGTACCGATCGCGCCGAGCGCCAGCACGGCAAGGGTCCCACTGACGATTGCGGAGGTCCGGCGGCGGCGCGCCCGCCGGCCCCGCTCCAGCAGCGCCCCCAACGGCGGCGACGAATCGAGGTCTCCGTCGACGATGCCGTGCAACCCGTCGGCGAGTCGCTCATCGAAGCTCTTCATGCCAATCTCACCTGCTCGCGGTAGGAAGGTTGATCCATGAGGTGACGGAGCTTCTCCATGGCCCGGGAGTGCTGACTCTTGACCGTGCCCACCGAGCAGCCCAGCACCCGAGCCACCTCCCGCTCCGGCAGGTCTTCGTAATGCCGAAGCACCACGACCGCCCGCTGTCTCGGTGGCAGCGACAGCAGCGCCCGGCGCAGGACCATCACGTCGTGGTCCGTGCCACCTCCCGGCGCAGCGGTGTCGGGGACCTCCGCCACGAGGCGTTCCCGCCGTCGACGCCGCCAGTTGGCGGCATGGTTGTTGACCAGGGAACGTCGCAGATAGGCATGCAGGTCGTCGATCCGCGACAGCCGCCGCCACCGCTCGTACACCTTGACCAGGCTGTCCTGGAGCAGCTCCTCGGCCCGCAGCCGATCACCGGTCAGCAGCATCGCCAAGCGGATGTGGCGTTGCCAGGCCTCCTCAACGAACGCCACGTACGCCGCATCGGCTCTCGTGTGTAGCTGGGATTGGTCCGTCACGCCTCTTACATGCAGCAACGACGGAAAAGGTTGTCTCAAGTCGAGGCTCTTCTGTTGGCAACCGCACCTGGCACCCCAGGAATCACCAGCGGTAGGCCAGGTTCACGGTCAGTGCGGCCACCGAGGTGGAGAAGAACACGGCCCACCCCACGAGCTGGCGGGAACCGACGCGCAGGTGTGCAACGAGCGCGCCAACGAAGTAGAGCACCAGACCGGTGGCGGCGAGGGTGCCCAGCAGCGGCACGGCGAACCCGGCCAGCAGCCCCGAGGAACCCGCCGCCAGCACCATGCCCAGCATGGGCACCCACGACCGTGGCACGCGTTTCATGTCCGCCTGGGCCTTCGGATAGTCGTGGCCGATCAGATAGGTGACGGCGGCGATCCCGGTGAAGACCGACGCGAGGATGGTGACCGTGACGTAAGCGGCGAACATGGCTCTCCTCCGTGTTTGCCTGAAGGACGAGCCGGCGGTGTGGGATGTGACCGCCACCGGTCGAACCATCGCCACCAGCGACTATCATCGCGGCATGGCGATTGGTTGTGGTG
>NZ_JBFAMU010000637.1:0-2514 GCF_040656655.1 Micromonospora sp. NPDC049799 | reverse complement strand
ACCTGACCGATGTTGTGGTGCTGGAGGCCAAGGGAGTGGCAGGCGCCGGCCGGCCGGCCGGCCGAGCCACGTCCACTCCAGCCGGCCGGTGCGGGCCGGGAGCCGGCATCCGCGCAGTGGGGGCCCTTCGATGCTGCTCGGTAGGCTCCGGATCCGGGGCAAGCTCGCCCTGCTGGTGGTGGTCCCACTGCTCAGCATGGTGGGCCTCGCCGTGCCGGTGGTGCTCGACCGGGTGGCCGCCGCGCAGCGGGCCGGCGACATCGCCGACCAGGTCCGCGTCGCCAGCCGCATCGGCACCCTCGTCCAGGACCTGCAACAGGAACGGATCCTCTCCGTGGGCCTGCTGCTCGGCCGGGTCACCCGGACCGAGCTGGTGCAGAAGTCGGCCACCGTGGACGACCGGGTCGCCGACCTGCGGGCCACCCGGGGCGACACGCTGCCCGCGCGGGTCCTCGCCGCGCTCGACGGCGTCCGCAAGCTGACCGACCTGCGGGCCTCGGTCCTCGCGGGAACCGCCACCCCCGACCAGATCATGGCCACCTACGGGCCGGTCAACATGGCGCTGATCGAGTCCCTGCGGCTGCCCTTCACCGTCGACACCAACACCTCGGCCGGGCGACAGGTGCTCGCCCTGGACGGGCTGCTGCGCGCCGACGAGGGGCTGGGTGCCTGCGCCACGCTGATCGTGCTCGTCAAGGCCACCCAGGCCCCGACGGCGGTCACCGCGTACGTCGCGTGCATGTCCGCGCTCCAGGTCGACAACCTGCGGTTCCGAAGCCTGATCACGCCGGAGCAGTACAAGCTGGCGCTGCTCAACGACGCCGCGGTGCAGGCGCGGACCACGCCCGAGTTCCTCACCGCGAGCGTGATCGACCCGATCGGGGCGATCAGGGACGTGCCGCTGGACGCGCTCTTCCCGTCGTCCCGCTCGATGATCACCCTCGGCCAGTTCGTCGAGAAGAAGATCGTCGCGGACGTCATCGCCGAGGTCACCGCCGAGCAGCGGCGGGCGCTGATCGCCGCGTACCTGGTCGGCGGGGTGGCCCTGCTGATCCTCACCGTGGTGGTGCTGCTGAGCGTGGCCGTCGCCCGGACGGTGGCCCGGCCGCTGACCCGGCTCACCCGGTCGGCCGACCGGGTGGCCCGGGTCGCCGAATCCGAGCTGACCCGGGTCGCCGACGACGAGACGGAGAACGCCCAACCGGTCCGCCTCGACCCCGTCGACGTCCGTGCCCGTGACGAGATCGGCGACCTCGCGCGGGCCTTCGACCGGGTGCAGACCACGGCGGCCCGGCTGGTCGAGCGGCAGGTGGCCGGCCGGCGCAACGTCGCCCAGATGTTCGGGCACGTCGGCCGGCGTACGCAGAACCTCGTCGGCCGGCAGATCGCGCTGATCGACCGGTTGGAGCGGCAGGAGACCGACCCCGGGCGGCTGGAGCACCTGTACCGGCTCGACCACATCTCCAGCCGCCTGCGCCGCAACGCCGGCAGCCTGGTCGTGCTCTCCGGCTCGGCCGGCGACGACCCGCACGTCGCACCGGTGCCGCTGGGGGACGTGGTGCGGCTGGCGCTGGGCGAGATCGAGGACTACACCCGGGTGGACGTGCAGGTCCCGCAAGGCGTGTCGGCGGCGCCCGGCACGGTCGGTGACCTGGTCCTGGCGCTGGCCGAGCTGATGGAGAACGCCACCGTCTTCTCGCCGCCGCACACGCGTGTCACGGTGGCCGGCGAGACGACCGGCATCGGTGCCCGGCTCAGCGTGGTCGACCACGGCATCGGGATGACCGAGGAGCGGCTCTCCGAGGAGAACGCCCGGCTCACCCGGCGCGAACGACTCGACCTGGCGCCGACCGAGGTGCTGGGCCTCTTCGTGGTGGGCCGACTGGCCCGCCGGCACGGCTGGTCGGTCGATCTCGTACCGACCGCCGGGGGCGGCCTGACCGCCCATCTGGAGATCCCCCAGTCGGCCCTGGTGATCCGCCGGGCGGACCGCGCCGGAGTGACCGTCGCCCGGGCAACCGTCCCGGGGCGGGACCGCAGGTCCCCGGCCGGCATCCTGGACACCGCGCGGGGCGGGCGGACCCTGGCCGCCGTCGGCGCCGCACCGGAGGCACCGCCGGACGGCGGGGAGCCGGACGTCCCGTCGCACGGCTTCGATCCGGTCCTGCTCAGCCGGGCCACCCGCAGCATGGAGTCCGGTACGCCCTGGGACGCGTTCGGCGCGGGCGGCAGCGACCCGCGCCCGGCCGCCGCGACGGGTGGCTCCACCGGTGGCACCGCCTTCCTGGAGATCAGCGTGGCGGGCCACGAGGCCACCCGCGACCTGCCGGTCGCCGGTCGCCCGCCGGCCGACCTCGGCGTCCCACCCACGTCCACGACCACTCCCCACGGCCTGCCCCGTCGCCCCGTACCGAACGGCACCCCGAACGGCCTCGCCGGGTCCGGCGGGCCGCCGCAGGCCTTCGCACCGCCCGGCGTGCGGCAGCGCGTGCCGGGTGCCAACCTGCCGGCGGG
>NZ_JBFAMU010000636.1:0-2539 GCF_040656655.1 Micromonospora sp. NPDC049799 | reverse complement strand
GGCGGGCCGGGCCCCCCCCCGCCGGCGCCCCCTGCCCCCCGCCCCCCCCCCGCCCCCCCCCCACCCGGCGCGCGCCCCCCCGGGGTGGCCGCCCACGGCCCGTGCCCCGTCCGGGCCACGCGGTCTCGGCGACGGGGTGACAGTGATCTGTGCGGGCTCTGCCAGCGGCCACTGCCAGCATCGACGGCATGCGGTACGGATTCCAGGCTGAAGCCCTCGTCAAGCGTTTCGGCACGAACACAGCGCTCGGCAGCGTCGACTTCGCGGCCCGCCCGGGCACGGTCCTGAGCATGCTGGGGCCCAACGGCGCGGGTAAGACCACGGCGGTACGGATCCTCGCCACCCTGCTGCGCCCCGACTCGGGCACGGCGATGGTGGGCGGGGTGGACGTGGTCCGCCAGCCGGCCCGGGTGCGCCGGCTGATCGGCATCGCCGGACAGGACACCTCGGTCGACGAGGACCTGACCGGCACCGAGAACCTGGTGCTCATCGGCCGGCTGCTCGACCTGCGCAAGGCCGAGGCGGCCGCCCGGGCTGCGGAGCTGCTGGAGCGCTTCGAGCTGACCGAGGCGGCCGGCCGCCGCGCCGGCACCTACTCCGGCGGCATGCGGCGCCGGCTCGACCTGGCCGCGAGCCTGATCGGTCGGCCCGCGGTGATCTTCCTCGACGAGCCGACGACCGGGCTCGACCCGGCCAAACGGGAGGAGGTCTGGCGGATGATCCGGACGATGGCCGGCGACGGCACCACCGTCCTGCTCACCACGCAGTACCTGGAGGAGGCGGACACCCTCTCCGACGACATCGTCGTCCTCAACCGGGGCAGGGTCATCGCCAACGGCAGCCCGGCCGAGCTCAAGCAGGTCGTCGGCGGGCAGACGATCCAGCTGCGCGCGACGGACCCGTCCCAGGTGGGCGAGGCCGCGGCCATCCTGGGCAGCGTGGCCGGGCACGTGCCCGAGCAGGTCGGTCCCGGGATGCTCACCGTGCCGGTGGTCGGCGACGGGGCGTTCACCGAGGTGGTCCGTCAGCTCGCCGCGTCGAACATCGCGGTGACCGAGCTGTCCCTGCGGCTGCCCAGTCTGGACGAGGTGTTCTTCACCCTCACCGGCCGGCACACCGCCGAGCCCGAGCGCGAACAGGAGGTGACCGCGTGACCGCGACCAGCGTCCCCAGCCAGTCCGCCGGTACGGTGACCGAGCCGGTCAAGCGCCCGTACGGGCTGCTCCGGCACAGCCTCGCGTTGGCCGGGCGGAGCCTGATCAAGGTGCGCCGCACCCCGGAGGGGCTCGCCCACGCGGTGCTCATCCCGGTGATCTTCCTGGTCATGTTCGTCTACCTGTTCGGCGGCGCGGTCTCCGGCAACACCGGGGAGTACCTCCAGTTCATCTTCCCGGCCGCCCTGGTGATGACCGTGATCATCTCCGGCATCATGATCACCGGCGTGAGCCTGAACGCGGACATCCGTACCGGAGTGTTCGAACGGTTCCGCAGCCTGCCGATCGGCCGGTCGGCGCCGCTGATCGGCTCGGTCCTCGGCGACCTGATCCGGTACGTGATCTCGCTGGTCACCGTGTTCGCGTTCGGTTACCTGCTCGGCTTCCGAGTGGAGACCGGCCTCCTGGAGGCGCTCGCCGCCTGCGCCCTGACGGTCTTCTTCGGCTTCTGCCTGAGCTGGGGGTACGTGCTGGCCGGCGTGGTGTCGCGGGACGCCGCCGGGGTGCAGGGCATCGTCACGCTGACCATGTTCCCGCTGGCGTTCGGCACCAACATGGTGGCGCCCACCGACACCCTGCCCGGCTGGCTCCAGGCCTGGGTGAAGATCAATCCGGCGAGTCACGCCATGGAGGCATGCCGGGGCCTGCTGCTCGGCGGGCCGGTGGCCGGGCCGGTGATGCGGACCCTGCTCTGGTCGATCGGGCTGCTCGCGTTCTTCATGCCCCTCGCGGTACGTGCCTACCGACGGCGTACCTGAGCGTCGATGAGGGCGAGGGCGTCGGCCCGATCACGGGCCCGCCCTCGCTCGACCGCGACGGTGTGGACGTCCCTGCCCAGCACGTCAGTGAGCCGGCGACCCAGCTCGGTCGCGTCGGGGTGGAACGAGTCCGGGCCGCGGTGCAGCGCGCTGGCCGCCCCGAGCAGCTCGGCGGCCAGCTCCGCGTCGCCGCACGCCAGGCACGCCGCCGCCGCGGCCACCCCGATCTCCGCCAGCACCGGCACGTAGCCCGGTTCGGCGGCCAGCGCGAACGCGGCGGAGAGATGCTCCCGGGCACCCTCCTGGTCGCCCCGTGCCACCGCCAGTTGCGCCGAGGCGCACCGGTGCATGGCCCGGTACAGCGCCGCGTCGAAGGTGATCCGCTCCAGGTCGGCGCGGGCCCGGTCGTACGCCCGGGCCGCCTCGTCGAGGGCGCCGTCGTAGCGGGCCAGGTGGCCGAGCCAGAGGTGGCGGCCCGGTCACGCCGGGCGTCCTGCCACAGACGGAACCACTGGAGCAGTTGCTCCCTGTCGAACGCCAGATCGCGTCCGCGGTAGAACTCCGCGC
>NZ_JBFAMU010000635.1:0-2568 GCF_040656655.1 Micromonospora sp. NPDC049799 | reverse complement strand
GCCCGGGGGGGCCCCCTCTTTGTGGGTCCCCCACCCCCGGCCACTCCGCCCTGGGGGGGGGGGGGGCGCCGCCCCCCCCCCCCCCCCCCCCGCTCCGACGGGGGTGAGGTCGTGGTGAGTTGGTGCTCCGGGGAACTAGTCTCCAGGGCAGCAACGTCCGGCCCGTGCGCGGGGCGGGCACGGTAAAGGCGGGGAGACGGACATGTCCAGCGGCCAGTTGTACGACACCATCGGAGCCACGTACACCGTGACGCGGCGCACCGAGCCGCGGATCGCCGCACAGATCTGGGCCGCGCTCGGCGATGCGCGGACGGTGGTGAATGTCGGGGCGGGTACCGGCTCCTACGAACCCGCGGACCGTGCCGTCACCGCGGTGGAACCGTCGGCGCTGATGCGGGATCAGCGCCCCGCAGGCGCGGCGCCGTGCGTGGCCGCCGCCGCGGACAGCCTGCCGTTCGAGGACCTGTCCTTCGACGCGGCGATGGCTGTCGCCACCATCCATCACTGGCAGGACCCGATCGCGGGCCTGCGCGAGATGCGGCGTGTCGCCCGCCGCGTGGTGGTGCTCACGCACGACACCACGGACGCCGGCTGGATCGGCCGGTTCTGGCTCACCCGCGACTACCTCCCCGAGGTCGCGGACCTCATGGTCGGCCGGCCTTCGCTGACCGAGTTGGCCGGTGCGATCGGAGCCCGCGTGGAGCCGGTGCCCGTCCCGTGGGACTGCGTCGACGGCTTCTTCGAGGCCTACTGGCGCCGGCCCGAGGCATACCTGGACCAGACCGTCCGTCGTGGGCTGTCGGTCTGGTCCCGAGTCGGGCCGGACGCCGAGCAGAGGGCGGTGCACCGCCTCCGCGCCGACCTCGCCTCCGGTCGGTGGGCCGAACGCAACCGCGACCTCGTCGATCTCGACGCGGCGGATCTCGGCCTCCGGCTGCTCGTCGCCTGAACCCGCCGTACCGGTCAGCCCTGGCGGAGTCCCTCGTAGTACGGCTTCATGGCCGGGTAGTAGTCGTCGAAGTCGCGCCTCGGCTCGCCGGTGTGCGCGGCTACCAGCAGGTCCAGGTAGTACTCCCAGCCGGGGCCGACCTCGCCGACGCCCTCGTCGCTGTCGAGGTGGTGGGTGAACGTCAACTCGGTCGCGTCCCCCGCCTCGGCGAGCAGCATCTCCACGTGCCACGACCCGTGCTCGTCGACCATCGACACGACGAGGCGCCGGGGCGGTTCGCACTCCTCGATCAGCAGGTCGCTCCACGGCGCGTCGTCCTCGAACGCCATCTGCACCTTGACGGTGCGTCCGGGACCCGCGTCGCCCTCCCACCGGCCGAACCAGCGGGCGCTGCGCTCCGGGTCGGTGATGCTGGCCCACACGTCGGTCGCGCGTGCGCGGAACCGGCGGGTGAGCACCAGGTCGGTGCCCTTTCCGGTGCGGACCAGTCGTCCGCCGGGCGTCGTCGTCATGCCGTCCTCTTTCCTGTCCGGTCCGTCGCGTCGCGGGCCTGGCGCTCGCGGCGCGTGCGGTACACCTCGGTCTCCAGTGCGTCCAGGCGGTGCCCCCATCCGGACGCCGCGTCGAACTGCGCGAGCCATTCGGTGAGCCGGGCCAGGGGCGCGGTGTCCAGCCGGTAGAAGCGTTGCCGACCCACCAGTTCGTCGCGCACCAGGCCGCTGTCGCGCAGCACCCGCAGGTGGCGACTCACGGCCGGCCGGCTGATCGGGAACCGGTCGGCGATGTCACCCGCCGACCGGTGCCCGTCGCGCAGCAGCACGAGGATCTCCCGTCGTACGGGATCCGCGATCGCCGCCGCCACCTCGTCCACGCCGAAAGCGTAACTCATCGGTTACGCTTCTGTCCGGCCGCGGACGGCGAGGGCGGCGGGTGGGGACGAGCCACGCCGGGCCGGACGACGCCGACCCGGCGTGGTACCGCGATGTCCGCCGTCAGCGGCCGTGGTGCCGGAACGCCTTGTAGATGTCCACCGGCAGCGCGGGCGCGCCGTCGACCGGGGCCGGGTCCTCGTCGGTCGGCGCCACTCCACCGGCGGCGATCCGGTCCAGCGTGGCGAGCCCGACCGCGTCGACCGAGCCGAAGACGGTGTAGTTCGGTCGCAGGGCCGAGTCGGCGTAGACCAGGAAGAACTGGCTGCCGTTGGTGTCCGGACCGGCGTTGGCCATGGCGAGGGTGCCCCGGGCGTAGAGCCGCCGCACCCCCGTCGGATCGGTGGGCGCCGGCGGCAGGTCGGTCGGCAGCTCGTCGGCGTAGCGGTAGCCCGGCCCGCCGGAGCCCGTCCCGGAGGGGTCGCCGCACTGCAGCACGCTCAGCGTCGGGTACGCGGTCAGCCGGTGGCAGGAGGTCCGGTCGTAGAAGCGGTGCCGGGTCAGGTGCAGGAAGCTCTGCACCGTGCACGGCGCCGCCTCCCGGTCCAGGAGCAGCCCGATCGGGCCGTGGTTGGTCCACAGGGTCACCCGGACGGTGCCCCGGTCCGGCGTACGGCGGGGGTCGGGTGGCAGCGGGACCGGCCGGGCGGCCGGCTCCTCGGGGGTCGCCGTGTAGGCGCACGGTCCGGG
>NZ_JBFAMU010000634.1:0-2575 GCF_040656655.1 Micromonospora sp. NPDC049799 | reverse complement strand
CCCTCGGCAAGGCGCTGCTCACCGTCTGACCGGCGGGCCCCGGCCTCCGCGCCGCACGAGGTGGCCGGGGCCGGCACGGCCGCCGGTGGTGCCACGACCCGGGCGGGCGTACGGTACCGCCATGGAGGACCGGACGCCGCTGCCCGAGCACCTCGAACCGATCGAGCGGGCCGGCGTCGACGAGTTGCGCGCCCTGCAACTCGACCGGCTGCGCTGGTCGCTGCGGCACGCGTACGACAACGTGCCGCACTACCGCCGGGCCTTCGAGGCCGCCGCGGTCCACCCCGACGACTGCCGCGACCTGGCCGACCTGGCCCGCTTCCCGTTCACCGGCAAGGCCGAGCTGCGGGAGAACTACCCGTTCGGCATGTTCGCCGTGCCCCGGGAACGGATCGCCCGGCTGCACGCCTCCTCGGGCACCACGGGCCGGCCCACCGTGGTCGGCTACACCGCCGACGACCTGCGTACCTGGGCCCGGCTGATGGCCCGCTCGATCCGCGCCTCCGGGGGACGCCCCGGCGACCGGGTGCACGTCGCGTACGGCTACGGGCTGTTCACCGGCGGCCTCGGCGCCCACTACGGCGCCGAGGAGCTGGGCTGCACCGTCATCCCCGTGTCCGGCGGCATGACCGAGCGCCAGGTGACGCTCATCCGGGACTTCGAACCCGAGGTCATCATGGTCACCCCCAGCTACATGCTGGCGATCGTGGACGAGATGGAACGCCAGGGGATCGAGCCGGCGGCCACCTCCCTGCGCGTGGGCATCTTCGGCGCGGAGCCGTGGACCGAGGACATGCGCCGCGAGATGGAACGCCGCCTCGACCTGCACGCCGTGGACATCTACGGCCTGTCGGAGGTGATGGGGCCGGGCGTGGCCAACGAGTGCGTGGAGACCAAGGACGGCCTGCACCTGTGGGAGGACCACTTCTACCCGGAGATCATCGACCCGGTGACCGGGGCGGTCCTGCCCGACGGGGAGCGGGGGGAGCTGGTCCTCACCTCGCTCACCAGAGAGGCGATGCCGGTGGTCCGCTACCGTACCCGCGACCTCACCCGGCTGCTGCCGGGCACCGCGCGGCCGATGCGCCGGATCGAGAAGATCACCGGGCGGACCGACGACATGATGATCGTCCGGGGGGTGAACGTCTTCCCCACCCAGATCGAGGAGCTGATCCTGCGGATGCCGCAGCTCTCGCCACACTTCCAGTGCGTCCTGGGCCGGCAGGGACGCATGGACACGCTGACCGTGCGGGTGGAGCGACGGTCCGGGGTGGACACCGACGCCGCCGACGCGGCCGGCGCGCACCTGGCCGAGCTGGTCAAGAACACCGTCGGGGTGAGCGTGGCGGTCCAGGTGATCGCCCCGGACGGGGTGGAGCGGTCGATGGGCAAGATGCGCCGCATCGTGGACCGGCGGCGGGACGGGTGACGGTGGCCGAGCGCAACGCCGCGTACGACATGTTCGACGCCGACCCCGCCTCGCGCGGACTCGGCATCGAGCTGGTGGAGGCCGCCGACGGCGCGGCGGTGGCCCGGATGCGGGTGACCGACGCGATGGTCAACGGCCACGCCATCGCCCACGGCGGTTTTGTGTTCCTGCTCGCCGACACCGCCTTCGCGCTGGCCTGCAACAGCCACGGGCCGGTCACCGTCGCCGCCGGGGGCGAGATCACCTTCGTGCGGCCGGCCCACGCCGGTGACCTGCTGATCGCGCGGGCGACCGAGCGCACCCGGTACGGCCGCAGCGGCATCTACGACGTCACCGTCACCCGGGACGACGGCGAGGTGGTCGCCGAGTTCCGGGGCCGCAGCCGCACCCTGAACGGCGGCTGACCACCCGCACCCCGTGACGTCGAGTTGCCGCGCGGGCGGTGTCGCGCCGGAGCTTCGTCGGCGGGCTGCGGCAGGATGTCCCGATGGGACACGTCGTGCTCTTCCACACGGTCCACGGGCTGCGGCCCGCCGTCATCGCCGCCGCCGACCGGCTGCGCGCCGCCGGCCACCACGTCCAGACCCCGGACCTGTACGGGGTGCCGGCCACCGACACCGTCGACGAGGGCTTCGCGCTGTTCGACACGATCGGCCACGACGTCGTGCTGGACCGGGCCCGGGCGGCGGTCCGGGAGCTGCCGCCCGACGTCGTGCTCGCCGGCCTGTCGATGGGCGCGGGGGTGGCCGGCGCGATGCTGGCCGAACGTCCCGGCACCGCCGGGCTGCTCCTGCTGCACGGCTCCGGTGGCGCACCCGAGGAGGTCCGGCCGGGCCTGCGCGTCGATCTGCACCTGGCCGACCCGGACGAGTACGAGCCGGCGGACGAGCTGGACGAGTGGCGGCAGGCGATGACGGGGGCCGGCGCGGCGCTGGCGGTGCACCGCTACCCCGGTGCCGGGCACCTGTGGACCGACCCGGACTCGCCCGACCACGACCCGATCGCCGCCGAGGCCACCTGGACCCGCGTCCTGGCGTTCCTCGGCACCCCCTGACGCCCGGCCCGCACCCCCCCCCCCGCGGCCCCCCGCCGCCCCCCCCCCCCCCCCCCCCCCCCCCCCCCCCCCGGCCCCCCCCCCCCCGCGCC
>NZ_JBFAMU010000633.1:0-2578 GCF_040656655.1 Micromonospora sp. NPDC049799 | reverse complement strand
CTGGCCGCTGCCCGCGTCGGTCGACTCCAGCTCGTAGATCTCCGCTCCCGCCAGACCTTCGGCGCCGGTGCCTGCCGGCTCGGCCGGGCCGTCCCGCCGACCGCCGCCGTGTCCCGGGCCGGATCGGTGATCCGGTGTCGCGCCGCCCGCCCAGGGGCGGAGAGCAGCAGCAGGGCCTTGGCCACCGCGCTGGTCAGGTCGTGGTCGGTGCCCTGGATGAGTCCTCGGGCTCCGGCACTGATGGTGGCCGCGGCGGCCTCGGACTCCTCTGTCCCGAGGAGCACCACGGCGGCCTGCGGCGCGCGCGCGAGCACCCGCCGGACGAAGCCGGCGCTGTCCGGCCGGGTGAGCGCCGTGTCGGCGAGCACCACGTCGGCCGGTCGCTCTGCCAACCGCAACATCACCTCGGGGTCGGAGACGGCCGTCCGCACGACCGCGGCCAGTCCCAGCCGCGCCGCCGCGGAGGTCAGATGTTGCGCCGCGAGCGGTGTCCGAACGCACACGAGAACCGTACGCACAGTGGGTCTCCTCTCCGCTCACGAGCAGACCACGAGCGGGTGGGCTCGGGAGGAGGTTCCGGGCAATCCTCCGAACTTTTCCGACATCTAGGGCATTTGCCGCGCGTTGTCCGACGTTTTCGATCACAGACGTGTGAGTCGGGAAGGACGGGGGTACCGGGACGTCAGGCCGGAAACGGCGCGCCTGCGCGGACCGCCGCCCGGACGCCGGTTCACATGATCTCCGCGGTGCCGCGCGGGAGGAGGGGTGCTGATGTCGAACGTACGCAGACTGCCCGGACCCATCGTCGACCTTTGGGACTGGCAGCGTCTCGGTGCCTGCCGGGGCCGCGACAGCGCCCAGTTCTTCCACCCGGACGGGGAGCGGGGCTCGTCCCGCCTGCGTCGGGAGTCCGGCGCCAAGGCCGTCTGCCGCGCCTGCCCGGTCCGGGCGGAGTGCGCCGCGCACGCCCTCTCCGTCCGTGAGCCGTACGGCGTCTGGGGCGGCTTCAGCGAGTCCGAGCGGCTCCGCCTGCTGGCGCTGGGCTGGGAGGACCTGGCCGACCGCCGCCAGAGCCGCGTCGACATCGCCCGGCTGGAGGCCCGCCTGGGCCGGCCGCACAAGTCGGCCGTCCCGGACCAGCGCAAGGTCGCCTGACCCAGCCACCCCCGAAGACACCGACGCCGCGTCCCCGAACGGAGACGCGGCGTCGCGTCGTGCGCGTTCCTCTGACCCGCACGGCTAGATCCACTCGGGTTCAGTGATGTCGGGGCATCCCGCGGGGCCGGACACCCCGACATCAATGAGGTCGAGTGGATCACGGGGCGAGGTACCCGGGTCGGCGGGGCGGGCCGCCGGGCGGCGGGCGGCAAGCGCCGGGGCGGCCGGCGGGCGGTCAGCGGACGGTGACGGGGACGGTGTGCCAGCCCGTGGCGCCGTCCGGGGCGACCGGCGTCCGTCGCTCCGTCTGGGTCTCACCGGTGGAGTCGGTCGCCCGGACCTGGAGGGTGTGGTCGCCCGGGGTGGCGTCCCACCGCCAGGACCACTGCACCCAGGTGTCCACCGACACCGTCGCCGCCAGCACCGCCTCCTGCCACGGGCCCTCGTCGACGCGTACCTCCACGCGGCGGATGCCCCGCTGCTGGGCCCACGCCACGCCGGCCACCGTGATCGGCCCGGCGGTCAGGCGGTTACGCCGGCGGGGCGTGTCGATCCGGGACTGCGTCTTGATCGGCCCCTGGGCGGACCAGCCGCGCGGAACCCAGTACGCGTCGAAGTCCGCGAAGCTGGTCAGCTCCAGCTCGGTCACCCATTTGCAGGCCGACACGTACCCGTAGAGGCCCGGCACCACCATCCGCGCCGGGAACCCGTGCTCGACCGGCAGTGGCTCGCCGTTCATGCCGACCGCCAGCAGCGCGTCGCGCCCGTCGCGCAGCACCGCCGTGGGGGTGCCGCACGTCCACCCGTCGACCGATCGCCCGACGACCTGGTCGGCGCCGTCCTCCGGCTGCGCCTCGTCCAGCAGTTCGCGGATCGGCACCCCCAGCCAGCGGGCGTTGCCGATCAGGTCGCCGCCCACCTCGTTGGACACGCAGGCCAGCGTGATGTGGCGCTCGACCATCGGGCGGGCGAGCAGGTCGTCGAAGGTCAGCGTGATCGGGTTGCGGACCCGGCCGTGGATCCGCAGCTCCCAGGTGGTCGGGTCGACCTGCGGCACGACCAGCGCCGTGTCGATGCGGTAGAAACCGGAGTTGGGCGTCACGTAGGACGCGAGCTGGGCGAGCTTCAGGTCGGCCGCCGCCGGGACCGGCGACGCGACCGACGACGGCGTGGGCAGCGCCACCGCCGTCCGGGCCGCCGAGACACCCCGTTGGCCGGCCAGCCAGCGACCGCCCAGACCGGCCGCGCCGGCCGCGCCGAGGAGCACCGCCGTGGAGGTGAGGAAGCGCCGTCGCGACTCGGGGTCCGTGGCCCGTACCTCCGCCGGCCCGGCACCGGCCGCGGTGACCTCCGGCACGGCCGGCGGTGACGCGGCGGCCGGTCCGTCGGGACCGCCCAATGGCAGGCGTGGTCGACGATG
>NZ_JBFAMU010000632.1:0-2581 GCF_040656655.1 Micromonospora sp. NPDC049799 | reverse complement strand
GCGTGCGCCGCATGCCGACCGCGCCGGCCAGGGCGAGCAGCCCGGCGCCGACGAAAGCGGCGATCTGGATCCAGCCGAGGTCGCCGAGCGCGAGCAGGCTGAGCGGCTGCCTGCCCAGGTCGAAACCGTCGCGGAGCAGGACCTGCGCGCCGGCCACCACCGTGAACACCGGTCCGGCGGCCGCTCCGGCGGCCAGCAGGGCCCGGTTGGTCGTACGGTCGGAGGCAACGCCCGCCACCGCGGACCGGGCGGGGATCGCGTTCGCCGTCGTCGTCATGGGGATCTCCTCGTCTGTCCGGCCGGTCGCCGGTTGCGGTGCCGGCAGGTCCGGCTCTCACTGACGCGTCGAACGACCGGACGCGGATCCGACACCGCCGCCGAAGTTCTTTCAGCGGGTCGGCGCGACCCCCCGCGCGCAGTCGGCGGCGCGGTCCCGCAGCAGGGCGATCTCCCGCTCGTTGCCGGTCATCGTGGCCGCCCGCTCGAACTCGGCGCGCGCCTCGTCGTAGCGCCCCAGCTTCGCCAGCAGGTCGCCGATCACGCTGGGCAGCAGGTGGTACCCGGCCAGCGCCGGCTCGTCCACCAGCGCCCGCGCCACCGACAAACCGGCGGCCGGGCCGTCGGCGAAGGACACCGCGACGGCCCGGTTCAGCTCCACGACCGGCGACGGGGCGACGCGGGCCAGCTCCGCGTAGCCGGCGGCGATCCGCGCCCAGTCCGTCTCGGCCGGCGTACGCGCCCGCGCGTGGCACGCCGCGATCTCCGCCTGCAGGACGTACGGGCCGGGTTGGTCGGTGTGGGCGCGGGCCCGGTCCAGCGCGGCCAGGCCCCGCCGGATGAGCAGGCGGTCCCAGCGGCTGCGGTCCTGCTCCAGCAGGAGGACCGGCTCGCCGTTGGCGTCGGTGCGGGCGGCGGTCCGGGACGCCTGGATCTCCAGCAGCGCGGCCAGGCCGTGCACCTCGGGCTCGTCCGGCATGAGGCCCTGGAGGATGCGGGCCAGTCGCAGCGCGTCCGCGCAGAGTTGCGGGCGCATCCAGTCGTCGCCCCGGGTGGCCGAGTACCCCTCGTTGAAGATCAGGTAGACGACCTCCAGCACGCTGCCGAGCCGCTCGGCGCGCTCGGTCGGGCCGGGCACCTCGAACGGCACCTTCGCGTCGGCGAGGGTCTTCTTCGCCCGGGTGATCCGCTGCCCGATCGTGGTCTCCGGCACCAGGAAGGCGCGGGCGATCTCCTCGACCTTCAACCCGCCGATCACCCGCAGCGTCAGGGCGGCCCGCGCCGGTGGGGTCAGCACCGGGTGGCAGGCGGTGAAGACCAGCCGCAGCAGGTCGTCGGTGATCGGCTCGTCCAGCGCCGCGTCGAAGTCCGGGGTGAACGCGTCCTCGCCCAGCTCGTGGCCGAGCTCGGTGACCTTGCGGTCGAGCAGTGCGCGGCGGCGCAACCCGTCAATTGCCTTCCGCTTCCCGACCGCCGTGAGCCACGCCCCCGGGTTGGTCGGCACGCCGTCGCGCGGCCAGCTCTCCAACGCGCTGACCAGGGCGTCCTGCGCCAGCTCCTCGGCCCACCCGACGTCCCGCACCATGCCCGCCAGCGCGGCGACCACCCGGCCGGACTCGATCCGCCAGACCGCCTCGACCGTACGGTGCACCTCCGCGACCCCCATGACCGCCCATCACAGCAGGCCAGGCCCGGTCAGGCAACGTCCGGGTCGCGCGGGTCGGGCTCACCCGGTGAGGTGGTGGTTGACCTCCCGGACTCCCGGGCCCAGGGCGGGGATCTCGACGACCTCGATCCCGGCGTCCCGCAACAGCTCGGCCCCCTCACAGTGGGCGAGCACCGGCGGTTCCCGGAGGGCGAAGACGACCCGACCGATCCCCGCGGCGATGATGAGGTCCGTGCAGGTGCGGGGCCGGGAGCGCCGGCTGCTGCACGGTTCCAGCGACGAGTAGAGGGTCGCGGCGCCGAGGTCGAGCGACCGGCCGGCGAGCCGGGCCAGGGCGACCTCCTCCGCGTGGACGCGCGGGTCGGTCTCCCGGGAGTGGCCACGGGCCAATTCCGTGCCGTCGGCCGCGACCACGATCGCCCCGACCGCGTACGCGGTGACGGTCGGCGGGCAGCGTCGGGCCAGCTCCACGGCCTCGCGGAGCCAGCGATGGTCGTCGCCGCGCATACGCCTCCTCGGACCGCCGACGCCGGTCAGCATCACATCCTTCGAGGACGGTCGGCTGCCCCGTGCCGGCGACCGGCCGGAGGAGCGTCAACTCCGGAACGTGTGGCGGACGCCGCCGTGTTCGCCGCACGCACGGGGACTGCCCCCGGCCAGGCTGACCGAGCCGTCGCCGCACTCCACCAGGTACCCCCGGCCGGACCAGAACTCCGGCACGCAGTCGAAGTGGTCGCACACCTCGGCGGCGGGCCTGCGGATCCGGGTGCCGTCGCAGAAGCCGTACCCCAGCGGGTTCTCCGGCGCGCCGCAGAACCGGTCCCGGGCCGGCGACGGCGACGGCGCGGCGCGCTTCGGTCGGGGAGATAGTACCGGCCCGCGAAGTCGAAGGTCTTCCCGGGCGGCGTCTCCCACAGG
>NZ_JBFAMU010000631.1:0-2586 GCF_040656655.1 Micromonospora sp. NPDC049799 | reverse complement strand
AGGGGTGGTTGCGGCGGGGGCGACTGCGGCTGCGGTGGCGATCAGGCCTCCGCCGACGCGCCGGCCCCGATGGTGAGCATCGACCGCCGGCAGTGCGTCCAGGGCCGCCAGCACCCGCGCGTGGCGCTGGTGGTGCGGCAGCAGCCGGACGTCCAGCCGGGGGTCGATGCTCACCATCGGGGCCGGCGCGTCGGCGGAGGCCTGATCGCCACCGCAGCCGCAGTCGCCCCCGCCGCAACCACCCCTGCCCGATCCGTCCGAGGAGCCGAGCAGATCGTGCATACCGTCCAGCAACGTCGCCAGCGAGACGTCGGGCGCGTCCACCAGCACCGGGACGATCAGGTCGTTCTCCTTGGCCAGGTGGACGGCGAAGAGGGCGGCGAGGGCGCGTGCGGCGGCGGCGAGGCGTACCGGCCGGTCGGCGGCCTCCAACTCGGCGACCAGGCCGCTGATCGCCCGGTGCTCGTCGAGCATGCCCCGGATCAGCAGTGCGGCCTCGACACGGTCACCGGCGGCGGTGTAGAGCGAACCCTCCTCGGCGTACGCGTGCGGCAGCAGCTCGTCGCGGAGCCACCCGAGCAGCTCGTCGCGGTGCCGGAGCGCCCCGGCGGCGTCGCCCTGGTCGGCCGCGTCCAGCAGGCCGTCGACGTGCCGGTCGAGGTCGGCGGCGAGCTGGGCGTGATGCCGGACGACGGCCTGCGCGGCCTGCTGGTCGGCCGTGGAGCGGGAGGCGGACATGGAACCCTCCAGGGTTTTGTGGTCGAACGACGTTGTAACGTTATCTAACGTGGAAACCCCGAGAACAGGGCCGACCGGCGGAACCATCGACCCGCTCCGCCACCGGGCACTGGGCACCGCCAGCCGGGCCTCGATCCTGGAGATGGTGCGCGCCACCGGCACCGGCATGACGATCGCCGAGGTGGGGGAGCGGACCGGCCTGCACCTCTCCACCGCCCGCGCCCACCTCGACCGCCTGGTCGACGCCGGGCTGCTGGTCAAGGCGCGGGCCAGCGGCGGCCAGCCCGGCCGGCCGGCGTGGCGCTACCGGGTGGCCATGACCGATACCCCTGCCCCGGGGCCGTACCGGGCGCTCGCCGCCGCGCTGCTCGACCACCTGTCCCGCCGCAACCCCGGCGACGTCCGGGCCGAGGCCACCCGCGCGGGACACGACTGGGGACGCCACCTCGCCGCCGCCACCGCCGGAGGCCAGGACCCGGTCGACACCCTGCTCGACGTGCTGCGCGGGCTGGGCTTCAGCCCGCGCCGGCAGGAGACGGCCGACGGGACCGTCGAGGTGCACCTGCACACCTGCCCCTTCCTGGAACTGGTCAACCGCAACCCCGACGCGATCTGCGCGCTGCACGTCGGCGTGATCCGCGGCGCGCTCGAGCACGTCGGCGCCCCGCCGAGCGGCGCCGTGCTGGAGCCGTTCGGAGCACCGGACGCGTGCGTGGTACGGCTGGCCCTGCCGCGTACGACTGACGAGTCGGCATGAGACCCCGGCCCGCCGGCGTGCGCTGGCGGCTCCCCGTCCTCGCCACCGGCGCGTTCGCCCTGCTCACCGGCCTCTACGCCGCCCTGCTCCTGCTCGGTCTGCCGGTGCCCGCGCCGAGCGCGCCGCTGGAGCAGGTGCACGGCCCGCTGATGGTGCTCGGTTTCGTCGGCACCCTGGTGGCGCTCGAACGCGCGGTGGCGCTCGGCGCCCGCTGGGCCCTGCTCGCGCCCGCCTGCGCCGGCGCCGGAGGGCTGGCGCTGGTGCTGACCGGACCGAGCCTGCCCGGCCGACTGCTGCTCATGACCGCCTCGGTGCTGTTGCTGCTGATCTACCGGCACCTGTGGCGGCGGCAACCGGGCCCGGCCCTCCTGGCCCAGGCCACCGGCGCGCTGAGCTGGTACGCCGCCACCCTGCTCTGGCTCTCCGGCTTCGGCGTGCCGGAGATCGTGCCCTGGCTCGCCACCTTCGTGGTGGCCACCATCGCCGGGGAGCGGCTCGAACTCGCCCACCTCACCCTGCCCCGGCATGGCGAACACTGGTTCCTCGCCGCCCTCGGCGCGTTGACCGTCGGGACCACCGCCACCGCGCTGTGGCCGTCCGTCGGGGCGTACCTGTTCGGGGTCGGCCTGCTCGCGACCGTGGCCTGGCTGGCGGTCAACGACGTCGCCCGCCGCACGGTGCGTGCCACCGGCCTGCCCCGCTACGTCGCGGTCGGGCTGCTCACCGGGTACGCCTGGCTGGGGCTGGCCGGCCTGCTGTGGGCCGGCGCCGGCCCGGTGACCGACGGCCCGCGCTACGACGCAACCCTGCACCTGGTCTTCCTGGGCTTCACCATGTCGATGATCTTCGTGCACGCCCCGGTCATCCTGCCGGCGGTGCTGCGTCGCCCGCTGCCCTACCGGCCCTGGCTGTACGCCCCGCTGGCCCTGCTGCACGTCACCCTGGCGGTCCGGGTCCTGGTGGGTGACGCGCTCGGCGTGCAGACCGTGTGGCGCTGGGCCGGCCTGGGCAACGTCCTCGCGGTGCTCGGCTTCGTCGGCTGTGCCGTCGCCGCCGTGCGCGGCGCGGGCGGGGCGCGTGCGCGCACGGCG
>NZ_JBFAMU010000630.1:0-2588 GCF_040656655.1 Micromonospora sp. NPDC049799 | reverse complement strand
CGCCCCAACCGCCGTTCGGCTGGTACTCGAAGTCGAGTTCGGTGTAGCGGTCCGAGTCCGGGTTCGGCGCAGCACCTGGACCGCACCGAGGGCCCAGAGCACGTACTGCACCGCGAAGGCCCACCGGAACGCCGCCAGGTCCGGCGTGCCGCGCCCGGCCGGCGTGGCCAGGTCGAGCACGACCCCGACGGCGAGGATCAGCACGATCGAGGCGACGAAGCCACCCACGTTGACGATGCCGGTGGCACTGCCGATCCGGGTGGCCGGGTTGAAGGTACGGGCGTAGTCGAAGCCGATGACCGAGCCGGGGCCGTTGACCGCGAGGACCAGCACCAGCGTGACCAGCAGCCAGCCGGGGGACCGACCGGGCCAGGCCAGCACGGCCGCCCACACCGCCGCCGTGGCGGCGGTGATGGCGAAGACCAGGACCGACCGACGGTACGGGTGCCGGGCGCACAGGTGCGCGATCACCGGCCCGGACAGCAGGGTGGCGACGGTCATCACGGTGAGCAGGGACGCCGCGGCGGTGGGGCTCAGCCCCTGCCCCTGCACGAGGAACGGGTAGCCCCAGAGCAGGGCGAACACCGCGCCGGAGAACTGGGTGACGAAGTGCGTCCAGAGGCCCAGCCGGGTGCCGGGCGTGGCCCAGGCGACGGCGAGCTCCCGGCGCACCGAGGCGAGGGTGGGTGTCGGGCCGGTCGCGGTCTCCCGGTACGGGGTGTCCCGGACGGCCGCGACCACCATGAGCAGCACGGTCGCGCCCACCGCGGCGGCCACCGTGAACGCGGCGGTCCAACCCGCGGCGTGCAGCAGCGCCACCAGCGGTACGGCGCCGAGGATCGCCCCGAGCTGGCCGAGCGTGCCGGTCAGCTGGGTCAGCAGCGGGTTCCGCCGGCCCGGGAACCAGAACGCCACGATCCGCAGGACGCTGATGAAGGTCATCGCGTCGCCCAGCCCGACCAGCACCCGGGCGGCCACGGCCAGGGGCACGTCGGTGGCGACGGCGAAGCAGAGCTGACCGGCGACCATCAGCGCCCCGCCGGCGATCAGCATCCGGCGGGAGCCGAACCGGTCCAGCAGGACGCCGACCGGCACCTGCATCGCCGCGTACACGGCGAGTTGCGCGACCGAGAAGGTGGCCAGCGCGGCGGCGTTGACGTCGAAGCGGTCGGCGGCGTCGACCCCGGTGACGCCGAGCGAGCTGCGGTGGAAGACCGCGGCCACGTACGCGCCGAGGGCCACGCCCCAGACGAGCGCGGCGGAGCGACGCGGCACGACCGGCGCGGAGGTGTCGCTCACCGCAGCGTCCGCAGCACGGTGGCGGCGTTGTCGATGTGCGCGGCGACGGCGGTGAGCCACGGCTGCGGATCGTCGGCGTCGAGGGCGGCGAGCTGCGCGGCGTGCTCGGCGAGCGCGACCTCTGCCCACCCCGGCGAGAGCCGGAAGGTCGCCTCCCCCATCCGCAACTGCCGGTCACGCAACCGGTGGTACAGCTCGGCGAGGATCTCGTTGCCGGCCGTCTCCACGACGGTGACGTGGAAGGCGCGGTCGGCGGCCATCAGGGCGGTGAGGTCGCCGGCGGCGTGGGCGGCGCGCATCTCGGCCAGCCGGGCGGCCAGCTCGACCCGCAGGGCGGCGCGGTGCGGCCAGACCCGCTCCGCGGCGTGCAGCTCGACCAGGCGACGCGCCTCGATCACGTCGGTGATCTCGCGCGCGGAGACGGGCCGGATCAGGGCGCCGCGCTTGGGGTACAGCTTGACCAGTCCCTCCGCCTCCAGCCGCAGCAGCGCCTCCCGCACGGGGGTGCGGGACACTCCGGTCGCCTCGGCGATCTCCCCCTCGCTGACCAGCGACCCGCCAGGGTGGACCTGTTCGAGGATGGCCCGCTTGAGGTGCCGGTACGCGCGCTCGGCCGCGGAGGGCGCGGTCGGGCGGGGGGCCGGGGACGGCCGCTCGGGCGCCGAGGGATGCGTCATGTATCTATGATGCGGCCGGCCGCGCTCCGGGCCTGGACCGCGTCCCCGGGCAGTGGTGCCGCCCACTCACCGCCAGCGCAGCAGACCGTCGGCGCTCGGGTGGAAGCCGGTGGCGAAGGGCGGGCCGAAGCCGTCGAGCAGCCCCGCGAGCCAGGCCGACCCGTCCGGCGCCGCCCGCTCCAGGCGCATGCGGCGGATCCGCAGCGGAGCGGCCCGCAGGGCGCGCAGGCGGCCGGTCGCCGGGTCCAGGGTGGGCAGCCAGAGCAGGCGGAGCTCCGGCCGGTACGCCTCGAAGCCGCCGATCCCCTCGTAGTCGTCGACCACGTCCCCGCAGCCGTAGAGGATCAGCCGCTCCCGGTACACCTCGACCGGACGGGGGTGGTGCGACGAGTGCCCGTGCACCACGTCCACCCCGCCGTCGACGAGACGCCGGGCGAACGCCACATGCCCGTCCGGCACCTCGTACCCCCAGTTGGAGCCCCAGTGCACCGAGACCACGACGCGGTCACCGGGCCGTACCTCGGCGGCGATGCGGTCCCGCACCAGGTCCGCCGACGCGGCCGACACCTCCGGCAGGTACGCGACCCCCGCTCCCGCCGGGGTGGCCGCCCA
>NZ_JBFAMU010000629.1:0-2588 GCF_040656655.1 Micromonospora sp. NPDC049799 | reverse complement strand
GGCGTGGGCGCCGGACGCACCCTCCGCCGCCGACCTGGTGGCCGACGAGCCGGCGCTGCGGCGGGTGCCGCCGGCGCAGTTGACCCACCTGGCCGACGATGAGTACGCGGGCCTGGTCAAGCGGCGCGGTGAGCTGATCGACGGGGCACTGGCCGACCTGCGGGAGCGGGTGCCGTCCGCCCGGGACTACACCCCGGCACAGATCGACTCGACGGTCAGCGACCTCGGGTACATCGTCGACTTCCTGGCCGCCGCGCTGTACGTCGACGACGGCACCCTCTTCGCCGAGTTCGTGGACTGGCTGGTGTCCATCCTCACGAGCCGGGGGGTGCCGGCCGGCGCGGTGGGGCTGACCCTCGGGCACTACGCCCGGGAGCTGCGGGACTTTCCGCGGGCGACGCGGTTCCTGGAGGAGGGCCGGGCGTCGGTGGCCGCCGTGCGGGGCGCGGGCGTGCGCTGACGTGCCGCCGGGGCTCCCCGGCCCCCTGTCTATACTTGCTGCACTGCAAGCGTCTCGGCCTGCGGTGGAGTGAGGGGGTTCGGGTGTCGTTCACCGTCACGTACGCCGAGCGCGACGGCGGGGCGTACCTGCGGCTCGCCGGCGAGCTGGACATGAGCACCGCCCCGGAGCTGACCGCCGTGCTGGACCGGCTCGCCGCCGCCGGCACGTACCGGTTGCTGCTCGACCTGGCCGAGCTGACCTTCTGTGACTCGACGGGGATCGCCGCCTTCGTGCGCGGCGACAACCAGGCGTCGGCTGCCGGGGGCTGGCTGCGCCTGACCGGAGCCAGCGGACGGGTCGACCGGGTGCTCCAGGTGACCGGGCTGGCCGACGTGCTGCGACACGACGCGGACACCGCCGACCCCAGGACGCGGACAGCCGGTTGATGGGCTAGATTTCCCCGCCAGCAGGTCTCGCAAGGCTCCGCCCCCTCCCCGATACGAAGCAGGTAGCCATGCCTCCAGTGACCCCGAGTCCGGTACGCATCCTGGTGGTGGACGACGACCCGGGCGACGTGCTCATGATCGAGGAGGCGCTCGCGGACTCCGACGTCGAGAAGGTCATCGACGTGGTCAGCGACGGCCAGGAGGCGATGGAGTTCCTGCGCCGCGAGGGCCGGCACACCGAGGCCCGGCGGCCCGACGTCATCCTGCTGGACCTGAACATGCCCCGGATGGACGGCCGGCAGGTGCTCGGCGAGGTCAAGAGCGACGAGGACCTGCGGACGATCCCGATCGTCGTGCTGACCACCTCGAACGCCGACACGGACATCCTGGGCAGCTACACCCTCCAGGCCAACGCGTACGTCACCAAGCCGATCGACCTGGACGACTTCAACGACGTCGTGCGTCGCATCGACGAGTTCTTCGGCCGCGTCGTGGTGCTCCCGAAGCGTTCCTGAGGGCGGTCCGCCCCGCGCCGCTCGCATGCTGAACATTTTTCCCGATCCCCTCCGGCTGTCGCCGTGAGCGCCGAGGATCCAGGTGGGGAAGGAAAGCATCGGCTGCCTGGGGGGCGACAGCATGAGGTTCTCCGTCGTGGAGATGGGCTACGACCGGCGGCAGGTCGACTCCTGCCTGGACGAGATGGGCATCCGCCTGGCGCGGCTGGCGGCGCGGGCGGAGAGCGCCGTCGGGACCGGCCGGGAGTGGGACGAGGTCCGCGGGGAGGCGCTCGCGCTGAGCGGCCTCCTGGACCGGTTGGACCTGGGCGACGCGGCGGTCGCCCGGCGGCACGCCGACGCCGTCGACCGCGAGGCGGCGGACCTCCTCGCGCAGGCGCGCTTCGAGCTGGACGCGGCCCGCGAGGAGGCACGCCAGCTCCGGGAGCGGGTGTACGCCGAGGCGGTGCAGGCCCGGCGGGAGTTCGAGGAGGCGCTGCAGGCGCGCCGCCGGCGCGAGTCGCGGGTGGACGAGATCCTCAGCGGGGTGTCCGTGGAGCCGGTGCCGGCCGACACCCCGACCGCCGCCGCCGCGGTGCCGCCCAGCGGGGTCCCGGCCACCCGGGCCGCCGGGACGGCGACCGAGCCGCCGGGTGGGCGCGGCGATGCCTGAGCGGCTGCGTCAGGTGAGCGCGGCGACGATCGTGGTCGCCCGGTCCTCGTGCTGGGCGTACGCGTCGGGGAAGGCGGAGACCTGCACGGCCTGGGCCGCCCCGGCGACGCTCATCTCCTGCCAGCCGGGGATCTCCCGCAGCGCGAGGTAGAAGGCGCGGGCCGCGTACGCCGGGCGCATCAGCTCGGCGACGGTCCCCCAGCCGCTGCTGGGGCGCTGCTGGAACAGGCCGACGGAGTCGTGGTCGGCGCCGCTGCCCTGGTTGGGCAGGTCGAGGGACTCGGGAACCCAGTCGTTGGCCAGGTTGTAGAGGTTGCTCTCCTGCATCGCGGTGGCCATCGCGACGACCAGCGCCCGGTGGGGCATCTTCAGGCCGACGCCGACGTCGACGATCACCTTGGCGTTGTCCATCTGGGTCTGGGTCAGACCGGCGACGGGTCGCGGGCGCACCGGCTTGGCGGGCTTGACCGGCTTCGTCTTCGTCGGGGCCGGCCGGGTGGCCGAGGGGGAGGGCTTGGCGCTCGGGGTAGGGC
>NZ_JBFAMU010000628.1:0-2589 GCF_040656655.1 Micromonospora sp. NPDC049799 | reverse complement strand
GCGAGTGGCCGAGCCTGCACCTGCACGACGCCCAGGACACCCAGCACGTGCTGCGCGGCCCACTGATCGACTGGAAGGGCTGGCGGTACGTCGAGCGGGAACTGGTGGGCGACGCCTGCACGCGGTGGAACCTGCCGGAGGCCGTCGGTCCGGCGTCGCTCGTGCTCAGCGAGCTGGTCGGCAACGTGGTCCGGCACGCCGGCACCCCGATGCAGGTGACGCTCACCCTGCGCCGGCCGGACCTGCAACTGGCGGTGCTGGACGGCAGCCGGGTCGCCGCCCGCATGACCATGCCGGACCTGCGCGCCGAGGGCGGTCGGGGCCTGATGCTGGTCCGGGAACTGGCGCAGCGCTGGGGCAGCATGCCGGCCGGCGACGGCAAGGTCGTCTGGGCGGTACTCCCCGCGAATTGACCGAAATTACCGCTCTAGCCTGAATAAGCTCTCTCGCCTGGTTTCATGGTCGGAGGGGCGGGTAGTCGCGCCCGTCCTTTCTGTCATCACGGCGGGGTGAAACTTTCATGGCCAAAGAGGTCACGACGGAACCGCGCGACCGAGGTCCGGCCATTCTGGCGCCGGCGCGCTTCGGTGGCTATCCAGGACCCCTCAGGCCCGCCACACCAGGCGGAAAACTGCTCAGGTTCCTCGCCACCACCGACCACAAGCAGATCGGCCTGCTCTACCTGCTCACCTCGTTCGGCTTCTTCATCGTGGCCGGGATCGAGGCGATGCTGATCCGCGCCGAGCTGGCCCGCCCCGGCCTGCAACTGCTCTCCTCCGAGCAGTACAACCAGCTCTTCACCTCGCACGGCGCGGTGATGCTGCTGCTCTTCGCCACCCCGGCCGCGTTCGGATTCGCCAACTACATCGTGCCGATCCAGATCGGCGCGCCGGACGTGTCGTTCCCCCGGCTCAACGCCCTCGCCTACTGGCTCTACCTCTTCGGCGGGCTGATGGTGATCGGCGGCTTCGCGACGCCACAGGGCTCCGCCGACTTCGGCTGGACCGCGTACACGCCGCTGAGCAGCGCCGAGCACTCCCCCGGCGTCGGGGCGAACATGTGGGTCGTCGGTCTGGTGATCTCGGGACTCGGCACCATCCTCGGCGCGGTCAACCTGATCACCACGATCCTCACCCTGCGCGCGCCGGGCATGACGATGTTCCGGATGCCGATCTTCACCTGGAACATGCTCTTCACCAGCGTGCTGGTGATCCTGGTCTTCCCGCTGCTGGCCGCGGCGTTGCTGGCGCTCTCGGCGGACCGGCTGCTCAACGCCCACGTCTACGACCCGGCAACCGGCGGGCCGATGCTCTGGCAGCACCTGTTCTGGTTCTTCGGCCACCCCGAGGTCTACATCATCGCGCTGCCGTTCTTCGGGATCATCACCGAGATCATCCCGGTCTTCGCCCGCAAGCCGATCTTCGGCTACACCGGTCTGGTGCTGGCCACCATCGCGATCACGGTGCTGTCGATGACGGTCTGGGCGCACCACATGTTCGGTACCGGCCAGGTGCTGCTGCCGTTCTTCAGCATCCTCAGCTACCTCATCGCGGTGCCCACCGGGGTCAAGTTCTTCAACTGGATCGGCACGTTGTGGAAGGGGCAGTTGACCTTCGAGACGCCGATGCTGTTCGCCATCGGCTTCCTGGTCACCTTCCTGTTCGGCGGGCTCACCGGGGTGCTGGTGGCCAGCCCGCCGGCCGACTTCCACACCCACGACACGTACTTCGTCGTCGGGCACTTCCACTACGTGCTCTTCGGCACCGTGGTGTTCGCCCTCTTCGGCGGCTTCTACTTCTGGTGGCCGAAGATGACCGGGCGGCTCCTGGACGATCGGCTCGGCAAGGCGCACTTCTGGACCATGTTCATCGGCTTCCACGGCACCTTCCTGGTGCAGCACTGGCTGGGCAACGAGGGCATGCCCCGCCGGTACGCCGACTACCTGCCCTCCGACGGCTTCACGGCGCTCAACACCGTCTCCAGCATCTTCGCCTTCGTCCTCGGCGCGTCCACCCTGTTCTTCATCTGGAACGCCTGGAAGTCCTGGCGCTACGGGGCGATGGTCAACGTGGACGACCCCTGGGGCTTCGGCAACTCGCTGGAGTGGGCCACCACCTGCCCGCCGCCGCTGCGCAACTTCGACCGGATGCCCCGGATCCGTTCCGAGCGGCCCGCGTTCGACGCCAAGTACGGCCCCCTCGTCGCCGATCTCGGCCGGGACCTGCCGCAGCGCACCACCAAGCCGCCGCAGGCGTTCCGGGACGAGTTGCACCGGGAGAAGCACCTGCCCGAGTCGCCCGCCGCCGGCGGCGCGCGCGGCGCCCGCGAGGCCGTCGAGTACCACCCGGCACCGCAGTCCGGCGCCCGGCCGGTGGAGGTGCCGGAGCCGGAGGATGTACGCCGGCCCAGCTTCGAGCACAGCGACGCGCCGGACGAGGAGGAGAACCCGAACCCGCTGGACTCCGAGCGCGGGCCGCGCCAGAGCCCGCCCCGCTGGCGGCACCCGCACAGCGACGGCGGTGACGAACCGCGGGGGTGACTGTCCGCGTACGCGGAAGGGGGGCCGGCACCGTCGAGCGGTGCCGGCCC
>NZ_JBFAMU010000627.1:0-2592 GCF_040656655.1 Micromonospora sp. NPDC049799 | reverse complement strand
CGGCGAGCCGCAGCCGGCCCTCGACCATCGCCCGCCCGGGCTGCGCGCGCACCCGCCCGGCGTCGGCCCGACCGCCGAAGAGCAGACCGAGGCCGGTGACCACCATCGTCTTGCCCGCACCGGTCTCGCCGGTGATGACGTTCATGCCCCCGGTCAAGGGCAACGTGGTGTCCTCGATGACGCCCAGTCCGGTGATGCGCAGCTCGTCCAGCACAGCAACCGACAGTAGACGCGGGCCCCGACAGTTGACCAGCCGGCGCGGGGCGGGTCGTCGCGTCACCGACGGCGTCGTACAGTTCTGCCCCGTGTTGGACGTGATCGGCCTGACCCCCGGCGAGCAGGACCTCTACCGCTGCCTGGTGCACCTCACCACGGCCCGCGTCGAGGAGTTGGCCGAGCGGCTGCGCATCCCGCCCGCGGAAATTCTGGCGCGGCTCGACGCGCTGCGCGGCAAGGGGCTGGTGCTGCCGACCGGGCCGGAGCCGGACGCGCCGCTGCGACCACTGCCGCCCGACGTTCCGCTCGGTGCGGCGCTGCTGCGCCGTCAGGAAGCCCTGGAGGCGGCGCGGGCGGCGGTCACCCGGCTCACCGAGGAGTACCGGGCCGGGATGCGGCGGCAGGACGCCGACCATCTGGTGGAGGTGGTCACCGGCACGCGGGCGCTCCGCGAGCGCCTGCGGGACCTGCAGAACGGCGCCCGCGTGGAGGTGCTCTGGTTCTGCCGGGCCAACCCGCTGGCCATGGCCGGTCAGGAGAACGTCGAGGAGTTCGACGCGCTGGCCCGCGGGGTCCGTTACCGGGCCATCTACGAGCGCGAGATGCTCCTCGAACCGGGCGCGCTGGCGGACGTCGAGCAGGGTGTACGCGCCGGCGAGGAGGCCCGCGTCCTCGACCGGCTGCCGGTGCGGCTGGCCATCGTGGACGGTCGGACGGCGGTCTGCCCGCTGGTGCCGGAGCGGGGCGACGGCGAACCGAGCGCCGCGGTGATCGGCCCCAGCCAACTGCTCGACGCGCTGCTCGCCCTCTTCGAGAGCCACTGGCTGATGGCGACGCCGCTGCGCTCGTCCGACCCGCCGGTCGACCGGGGCGCGGAGGGGTACCGGCCGGACGCCGACGAGGCCCGGCTGTTGTCGCTCTTCGTGGCCGGCGTACCGGACAAGTCCATCGCCTCGCAGCTCGGGGTGAGCCGGCGGACCGTGCAGCGGCGGCTGGCCGACCTGATGGCGCTCGCCGGCGTGGACACCCGGCCCGGCCTGGCCTTCCAGGTCGCCCGGCGGGGCTGGATCTGAGGCGCGCCCGCGGGGGCGGGACGGCACACGGCCGCCCCGCCCCCGCCGGAATCAGCGCAGCCCGTACGCGTCGAGCACGGTCTGGTCGACGGTGTTGCCGGCGGCGTCGCGGGCGTGTGCCCGCAGCGACACCGTGCCGTGGCCGGCCGGCACCACGGCGGTGAACCCGGTCCCCGAGCCGCGCACCGGCACCGCCCGCCAGCTCCGCCCGCCGTCGAACGACACCTCCACCCGTAGCTGGGTACCGGTCGGCGCGGGTACGCCCACCGGCTGGCGCAGGGTCAGCCCCAGCTGGTGCGCCCGGTCACCGGCCACCTCGCCGCGCAGGTCGGCCGGGACCCGGTAGTCCACCTGGAGCAGCGGCAGCGGCTGCGCCGCGTCCCCGGCCGGTCGGGCCGAGGCGAACTGCCAGGCCGTCTCGGTACGCGTGGCGTACCGCCACTCGTCGGAGGACCGCTGCGTCGTCAGGTCCAGCCGGTAGCGGGCCGGGCCGGGGGTGGTGGGCACCGGCGTCCAGCCCTCGGACAGGTCCGCGATCTGCTGGCCGTCACGGCTGACCCGGACCTCGACGGTGTCCGCCTCCTCGGCGCGGCCGGCCACGCCGTGGTTGCCGTCGGCGTCGACGAACTCGGCCACCCGCAGGTCGAGCGTGTCCCCGGTACGCGTCGGCACCGGCGCTCCGCCGGCCGCCGGCACCGCCGGCCGCACGACCGGGGCGAACCAGGTCTCGACGTCCCGGTCGTCGGCGGCGTACCGCCGGGGCGCCCGGGCCATACCGTGATCCAGCTTGCCCCAGCTCATCCCCATGATCCGGTGCAGCATCCGGTGCTGCCACCAGGAGTCACCGGCGCTGACGAACTCCTGCCGGGTGGTGCCGGTCCGCACCAGCCGCTGGTCGTCGTTCCAGGAGTACGTCTGCCACGGCCGCCACCCGAACCGCTGCTCGCTGGCCCACTCGGCGCCGCCCATGTCGCCGTAGCGGGCGGTCACCTCGGCGGTGTTCCGCGCCGTCACGGTGTGCAGGATCCGCTCCGGCACCCGCCCCTCCGACACCTGCCACACGTCGTACAGGTAGGGGCTGTCCACGGTCAGCTTCAGGTCCAGCGTCGTCCGGCCGGCCCGCGCCGCCGCGATCATCCGCTGCCCGTCGTCGTACGCCACGGCGAGCGCCGGAACGGGCAGCCGGTCCCCCAGTGGCGACCACACCGTCCACGCGCTCTGGTCGGCCCTCGCTCGGCGTCATGTCGGCCCAGATGCTCGCCCAGACCCGCCCCGGCGCCCGGGGCGCCCTGCTGTTCGACGC
>NZ_JBFAMU010000626.1:0-2599 GCF_040656655.1 Micromonospora sp. NPDC049799 | reverse complement strand
CGCGACGACGGCGCGCAGGTGGCCGCGGCGCAGCAGCTCACTGCGGATCCGTTTGCCGGCTCGCCGGCTGGCCACCGTGGGGGGCATCAGCAGGACGGCGTGCCCGCCGACCCGCAGGTGGGCCAGGGCGTGCTGCACCCAGGCGAGTTCTGGTTCGGTGCGGGGTGTGGTGCCGACGATCCAGCGTGGATCGTGGCCGAGCTCGTCGTCGCCCCAATTGGTGGCGCCGAACGGTGGGTGGCAGACGACGGCGTCGACGGTCCGCCCGGCAAAGGCGTCGGCGCGCAGGGAATCCCCGGCGACGACCTCCCCGGGTACGTCCCGCAGGGCCAGCCACAGTCCGGCGAGCGCGGCCAGGTCCGGGTCCAGTTCCTGCCCGTACGCGGAAGTGCAGCCGGCGCGAGCGGCGGCTCGCAGGGTGGCCCCCGAGCCCATGGCCGGGTCGAGGACGGAGCCGGCGCCGACGTCGGCCAGCCCGACCATGAGGTCGGCGAGGTCATCGGGGGTGGCGAAGGGGCGGCCCGGCCCGGGTGCGGAGAAACGCTGCCACAGCTCGTCGAACGCGCCCTGCGGGCCCACCTCGTCGGCGAGCGCGTCGAGGTCGGGCAGCAGCGACGCCAGGTGGGCGTCGGGAGGGCCGACCCGGGTGCGGCGTTGGCGGGCGAGCAGTCGCGCGCCGACGGCGGCGAGGCCGGCGGTTGGTGAGTCGCTGGCGGCGGCGAGGTGTCGCCAGAGCCGGTCGGCGGTGGCGAGCTCGGGGAGCTTGCCCTGGGCGCGTAGCCACTGCTCGACCTGGATCAGGTCGAACTCGGGGCTGGTCGCAGTGCCGCCCGCCGGGGTGGGGAAGTCGGCGTGCCGTTTGCGCCAGTTGCTGACCGCGGCCCGACCGACCCCGGCGAGCCGGGCGATCTCCGCCGCCGTGATGGTCGGGGTTTCCTGCACACCGAAAGTCTCGCACATCCGTCAAGGACGGGAACGTCTGTTGACACCGTTGTCGGACGATGCTCTTATTGACGCCGCCATGTTCACATCAGGAGGACAACGATGCGCAAGACCACGACCTTCGCCCTGCTCGCCACCGCTCTCATCGCGCTGGGCTGCGGCGCCGGCTCCACCGACGAGGCCGGCAGCACCGGCGCCGACTCCGACTCCGCCGCGAAGGGCGAGGACAAGCCCGCCAAGACCGCCAAGATCGGCCAGGCCGTCCGGGACGGGAAGTTCGAGTTCACGGTGAAGTCCAACAAGTGCGGTGTCGCCAAGGTCGGCACCGACCTGCTCGGCGAGAAGGCCCAGGGGCAGTTCTGCCTGGTCACCCTCAACGTCAAGAACATCGGCAAGGAAGCGCAGCTGCTCGACGGCAGCAGCCAGAAGGCGTACGCCGCCGACGGCACCGAGTACTCGTCCGACACCGGCGCCGCCATCTACGCCAACAAGAACGCCGAGACGTTCCTGAACGAGATCAACCCCGGCAACCAGGTCACCGGCGTCGTCGTCTTCGACATCCCGAAGAACGTCAAGCTCGCCAAGCTCGAGCTGCACGACTCGATGTTCTCCGGCGGCGTCACCGTCGCGCTGAGCTGACCACTCCGCCATCCCGCGTCGGGGCGGGTCCTGCCCGCCCGCCCCGACTGTTCACAGCTCACGTTCACACCAGGAGTGCGCCATGACCGACCCGACCGCCCCCGTATCGCCCCAGCAGCCCACGCCCGACGCGACCGGATCGCACGAGCCGCCGCAGGTCCCGCCGCCCACCAGCCCGGCGGTAATGCCGCCCGGCGGCACGCTCCCCGGGGCCGCCACCCCGCCCACCGGGCGCTCGAACGCCAAGGCGTGGCTCATCGGCGGCATCGCGCTCGTCATAGCCCTCTGCTGCGGCGGTATCGGCATCGCCGCCTTCAGCGACGGCAACAGCGAAGAGCCCACAGCCGCCGCAGGAAGCCCCACCTCGGCAAGCCCGACCACTGCCACGCCGACCACCGCCGCGCCGACCACGGCCGCCCCGACCACGGCCGCTCCCACGAGCGCGGCTCCGACCTACGCCACGCCCACCAAGAAGGACTTCAAGCTCGCCGTGAAGGTGCTGCGGAAGCAGTGCTTCGGTAGCGCTGGTTGCCACATCACGTACCGGGTCAACGTCACATACACCGGCTCCGACCTCGACCCGTACACGACCTATGAACTCACCTACGAGGTCAAGGGCGCCGAGGAT
Organism: Micromonospora sp. NPDC049799; assembly: GCF_040656655.1. Taxonomy (NCBI): domain Bacteria; kingdom Bacillati; phylum Actinomycetota; class Actinomycetes; order Micromonosporales; family Micromonosporaceae; genus Micromonospora; species Micromonospora sp. NPDC049799. The sequence continues at coordinate 390 of NZ_JBFAMU010000626.1, read as the reverse complement.
CCGATCATCAACACGCTTGAGGTCACCGGCGACTCCGCTTCCGTTCAGGACGAGGAGATGGCCAGCACGAAGCGCTCCAGCGACAAGCTCACCGCTGTCGTGACCGACATCAACGAGCTGTAGCCGGACGACATTCGATCCTCACGCCGGCCTGATCCGTCTACGACATCAGCTCCACAGCGCCGAGGCGAGCCCACTCCCTCGCCCGGCGCCCCCTCCCCCAACCCCTGCGAGACGTCAGGAGGCGTCGTGCGTCCCGATGAGTTCCTGCGCGCCCTGGACCGGCTTCCCGCCCCCCTGCACGAGCGTGCCGTCGCGTTGCGCCTCTACGCCCGGCCGACCCGCTGCGCGCACTGCCAGCGCATCGGCGACGCCGTGCGGCTGGCCCTC
>NZ_JBFAMU010000625.1:0-2604 GCF_040656655.1 Micromonospora sp. NPDC049799 | reverse complement strand
CGTCGCCGCCGTCGACGTGCCGCCGGACCGCCGGCGCGGCGGCGAACTGCGGGTGCTGCTCGGTCCCCGCACCGTCGGCAGCACCTCCGGGTTCATGGGCGTCGCCGCGCTGCGCCCCGGGGAGCGCATCGCCGAGCACTACCACCCGTACAGCGAGGAGTTCCTGTACGTGTCGCGCGGCGCGATCACCGTCGACCTCGACGACGTGCCGACGCCGCTGGCCGCCGGTCAGGCGCTGTTCGTACCGGTCAACGTCCGGCACCGGCTGCGCAACACCGGCGACGAGCCGGCCGAGGTGGTCTTCCAGCTCGGCCCCCTGGCACCCCGCCCCGAGCTGGGCCACGTCGACACCGAACTGGTCGAACAGCGGGGCGGGTCATGAGTGCGCGCCGCACGGTGGTGACCGGCGTCGGGGTGGTCGCCCCGGGCGGTGCCAGTCGGGACCGGTTCTGGAAGGCGATCACCGAGGGGCGTACCGCGACCCGCCGGATCACCTTCTTCGACCCGTCGCCGTTCCGCTCCCAGATCGCCGCCGAGTGCGACTTCGCGCCGGTCGCGGCCGGCCTCACCGACGCCGAGTGCCGCCGCGCCGACCGGTACGTCCAGTTCGCGCTGGCCTGCGCCGCCGAGGCCGTCGCCGACGCCGGTCTGGACCTCACCGACGCCGAGCGCGACCGTGCCGGGGTGGTCCTCGGCACCGCCGTCGGCGGCACGATGGCCCTGGAGCAGGAGTACGTGACGGTCAGCGACAGCGGCCGGCACTGGCTGGTCGACGCGGCACGCGGCGGCCCGTACCTCTACCAGGCCCTCATCCCCAGCAGCCTCGCCGCCGACGTGGCCTGCAGGCACGGTCTGCACGGCCCGGCCCAGGTCGTCTCCACCGGCTGCACCTCCGGCATCGACGCCATTGGGTACGCCCACCAGCTCATCGCCGACGGCGAGGCCGACATCGTGCTCGCCGGCGCCGCCGACTCGCCGATCTCACCGGTGACCGTCGCCTCCTTCGACGCCATCAAGGCGACCAGCCCGGACAACGACGACCCGGCGCACGCCTCCCGGCCCTTCGACGCCGACCGGCGCGGCTTCGTGCTCGCCGAGGGGGCGGCGGTGCTGGTGCTGGAGGAGGCCGGGCACGCCCGGCGACGGGGCGCGCACGTCTACTGCGAGGTCGCCGGGTACGCCAGCCGCAGCAACGGCTACCACATGACCGGGCTGCGGCCCGACGGGCTGGAGATGGGGCTGGCGGTCACCGCCGCGCTCAAGCAGGGCCGGATCGCGCCCGAGCAGGTCTCCTACATCAGCGCACACGGCTCCGGCACCCGGCAGAACGACCGGCACGAGACCGCCGCGTTCAAGCGCGCCCTGGGGCAGGCGGCGTACCGGGTCCCGATCAGCTCGATCAAGTCGATGGTCGGGCACTCGCTCGGCGCCATCGGCTCGATCGAGATGGCCGCGTGCGCCCTGGCGATCGAGTTCGGCGTGGTTCCGCCGACCGCCAACTGGACCACCCGGGACCCCGAGTGCGACCTGGACTACGTGCCGAACGAGGCCCGCGAGCTGCCGGTGGACGTGGCGCTGTCGGTCGGCAGCGGCTTCGGCGGGTTCCAGTCGGCCATGGTGTTCCGCCGGCTGTCTCCGGCGGTGGCGGGGTGACCGCCCGGGCCGTCGTCACGGGGATCGGGGTGGTCGCGCCGAGCGGCGTCGGGGCCGACGCCCACTGGCGCACCGTGCTCGCCGGCACCCGCCGCACCGGCCCGCTCACCCTCTTCGACCCGTCCGGCTACCCCACCCGGTACGGCGGGGAGGTGCCCGGCTTCGACGCCGCCGCGTACGCCGACAACCGCCGGCTCGTGCAGACCGACCGGTGGACGCATCTCGGGTTCGCGGCCACCTCCCTCGCCCTCGCCGACGCCGGCCTGCCCGAGCGTGCTCCCGACCCGTACGGCTACGCGGTCGCGCTGGCCAGCTCGTCCGGCGGCAACCTGTTCGGGCAGCGGGAACTGCAGCGGCTCTGGGGCGGGCCGTCGCGCACCGTCGGGGCGTACCAGTCGATCGCCTGGTTCTACGCCGCCAGCGTCGGCCAGCTCTCCATCCACCACCAGTTCAAGGGGCCGTGCGGGGTGCTGGTCGCCGAGGCGGCCGGCGGGTTGGACAGCCTCGCCCACGCCGCCCGGGCGGTCCGCCGGGGCACCGCCGTGGTGATCGCCGGGGCGACCGAGTGCCCGCTGAGCCCGTACGCCCTGGCCTGTCAGCTCCGCTCCGGGCTGCTCAGCGACGTCGCGGACCCGGAGCGGGCGTACCGGCCGTTCGACGCGGCCGCCAGCGGCTACCTGCCGGCGGAGGGCGGCGCGGTCTTCGTGGTCGAGGAACTGGCCCACGCGCTGGGCCGGGGGGCCCGCGTCTACGGCGAGGTGACCGGGTGGGGCTCGACCCACGACGCCGTCCACACCGGACCGGACACCGCCGGCGACCCCGGGCAGTACGCCCGCGCGATGCGGCTGGCCCTGGAGCGGGCGGCCGTCGCGGCGGACACGGTCGACGTGGTGCTGCCCGACGCGCTCGGCGTGCCCCGGTACGACCGGAGCGAGGCCGAGGCGCTGCGCG
>NZ_JBFAMU010000624.1:0-2604 GCF_040656655.1 Micromonospora sp. NPDC049799 | reverse complement strand
CCGCGGTGGCCGTCGGGGGCGGGCTGCCCCCCCTCCCCCTTGGCGGGGGGGGGGGGCCCCGCCCCGGGCCCCCCCCCACGCCCGTCGGTGGTCAGCGGGCCGGGAAGCGCAGGATCCGGTCGTCGCCGTCGCGGACGTCCCCACGGCCGTCGGTGTTGGAGGTGGTCACCCACAGCGCGCCGTCCGGTGCGACCTGCACCGTCCGCAGCCGGCCGTAGCGGTCGGTGAGCTGGGCCGACGGCTCACCCAGGCGGTCACCGTCCAGCGGGATCGTCCACAGCCGCTCACCGCGCAGCGCCGCCACGTAGACGGTGTCACCGGCGATGGCCATGCCCGACGGCGAGGCGTCGCGGGTCTTCCAGGTCACGAGCGGATTGGTGTACCGCCCGCCGTCGGTGTCGCCCTCTCCCTCGACCCGGGGCCAGCCGTAGTTGCGTCCCGGCTCGATGCGGTTCACCTCGTCGAGCTCGTTCTGCCCGAACTCGGTGGCGAACAGCCGGCCCGCCGAGTCCCAGGCCAGGCCCTGCACGTTGCGGTGGCCGAGGCTGTAGACCGGCGAGCCCGCGCGCGGGTTGCCGGGTGCCGGCTGCCCGTCCGGGGTCAGGCGCAGGATCTTGCCGTTCGGGCTCGCCGGATCCTGCGACAGCCGCGTCTCACCGGCGTCGCCGGTGCCGACGTACAACAGGCCGTCGGGACCGAACGCGATGCGCCCGCCGTTGTGGATGCCCGCCTTGGCGATGCCGTCGAAGACCACCTCCGGGTCCCCGCCGTCCAGCCGGAACCGGACGATGCGGTTGTCCCGCTCCGCGGTGAGGTACGCGTAGACCAGGTTGTCCTGCGCGAAGCTCGGCGAGACCGCGAGGCCCAGCAGGCCGCCCTCACCCTGCGCCGCCACCCCCGGCACCTCGTACACCTGCCGGGCCGCGCCGCCGCCCGGCGTCAACCGCAGCACCCGACCGCTGTCCCGTTCGGCGACCAGGGCGACGACCAGCCCGGCCAGGGTCAGCACCGCCCAGCCGCGCGGGCTCACCGGGGCGTCCCGCACATGCCGGCGACCGGCGCGGGCCCTCCGGCCATCCGTCGTACCCCGGTCATCCCCGCTCCTCCCGCCTGGCCGGCCCATCGTAGTGCGACCGCCGATCCCGCCGGCGACGAGCCGGTCCGCCCGGTCACGCCGCCCGGTGACGGCGGCCGGCGCGCCGGGCCGGCGGGCGTGGTGCGGGAAGCACCTCCACGTCGAAGCCGGCCCGGGCGAGCACCTCGATCGCACGCGCCTCGGCGTCACCGAGACCCGCGGTCGGGGAGGCCGTGTCGAGCAGGGCGGTCACCAGACAGCCGGAACAGCCGTCGCCCCGGATACCGCACCGGTCGCAGTCGATGAGCATCTCGCCCCCTCGGAAGCGCTGGCGGCGACCGGGAGGCGAGCACCGTCGCCACCCGACCACCGTCGGTCACATCGCACGCTAACGGCGACGTACGACAGAACCGGACAGGAAGCATCGGATCGCCGATCAGGGGCTCAATCCAAATCTTGGTGAGAAGTGGCCCCTCCGGGGGCCATTTCCTACCAAGATCTCCCAGGAGCAGACGGGATCTCCCAGGAGCAGACGGGACCGGCGGCCGGGATCAGGAGCGCGAGAGGCGGCGCAGCAGGGAGTCGGCGCCGAGCGGGTAGGCGCCGTGCCGGCGTACGCCGTCGGCCACCTCCCGGTCGGAGGAGACGACCACCACCGGGCGCCCGGACGGCTCCGCGCGGACCAGGCGGCGGATCAGCTCGTCGGCGGTCTCGCCCTTCCGGGAGAAGAGCACCCGGACGCCGCGCGGGGCGGGCGGCAGACCGTGCATCCGCTCGGCGCCGTCGAACACCACCGTGACCTCGTCGCCGGTCTGCGCGGCGATCCCGCCCAGGCCGGTGATGAGCCGCTTGCGCTGCTGTTCGAGGGACATCTCGCCGAAGCCACGCTTGGTGACGTTGTAGCCGTCGACCACCAGGTGCGCCCTCGGCAGGGCGAGCAGCTGGTCCAGCCGGGCCGGGTCGTCGGTGTCCCGGGCCCGCGCGGCCGTGCCGGCCGCCGTGGCCGTGGACTGGTCGGCGAAGGCGTCGGCGACGAAGTCGGCCGGCATCCTCTCCACCGGTTCGAGCGCGAGCTCCCGGCGTAGGCCGACGGCGGCCTGCCCGATGGTCTCCAACAGCAGCCAGAGCCGCGCGTCGTCGACGGAGCGGGCGTCCTTGGCGCTGGCCCGCGCCACACCCGCCGCCGCCTCCGCCTCGGCGAGCCGGGCCCGCGCGCGGCGCAGCTCGGCGTCGGCGTCGGCCGCCGCCCGGGTGGCCCGGCCCCGCTCGGTGGCGAGCAGCTCGGTGGCCTTGCGCTCCCGGGCCTGGATCTCGCGCAGCGTACGGCCGAGCTGACGGTTCTCCTCGCGCAGCTGCCCCAGCTCCTCACGGACCCGGGCCACCTCGTCGCGGAGCTTCTCCGCCTCGACGCGGGCCACCGCCCGGTCGTGCTCGGCGCGGGTGGCGCGCTGCTCGGCCTCCCGGACCAGCTCGGCCACCACCGCGCTGTCCGCCTCGGCGCGGACCGCCGCTCCGCTGGCCTCGATCAG
>NZ_JBFAMU010000623.1:0-2607 GCF_040656655.1 Micromonospora sp. NPDC049799 | reverse complement strand
CCCGCGGGGGGCCGCGGGCGCCGGCCCCCCCCCCCCCCCGCACGGCCCGACCCATCCACGGGTCGGGCCGCGCGTGTCACGGGATGATCCGCGCCAGGTCCTTGGGCATCTGGGACTTCACGTCCTGCCACTCGCCCTGGGTGACGTGACGGCGCAGGGTGTCCAGCACCACCTGCACGACACGCTCGGGGCCACCCTCCACGTCGTACGGGAAGCCCTGCCGCACCTCGTAGAGGAAGTCGTCCCGGTTCAGCTTCACCGGTACGTCCTCGGGCTTCCAGCCGTCGAAGTAGATCCCGCGCACCAGCACCGGCAACTGCGCGGCGAACTCCGCGCTCTCCTGCACCGGCATCCGGTCGCGCAGCAGGTGCAGCACGGTCCGCAGCGCCGCGTACGACTGGTTGCGCTGCTCCTTGGGCCAGCCGTACGCGCTCTCGATCTCCTTGAGGATCACGTTCGTCTTGTCCATCGAGGACTCAAACGCGGAATGCAGCTGCTCAGCCATCTCTCCACCCCCGTACGTAGGTCTCCCACGGTCGGTCGTCGGCGCGCCGCGGAGGCCCGGCCGGGCCACGCCACTGCCGGGTCGGAACGACCCGCGCGGCTCGCGGTGCACGCCGGGCGTCGCCGGTCCTGCCGACGACGTGCAGCACGGCGCCGCGTCGTCGATCCGGTACCACCCGAACCGTCATGTCCAGCCACCTCCGTACTGTCGGCTCCGCGCGACCGGCTCCGTCGGCGGACGGTCGCACGCACCGTCCATGCTGCGCCGGGAGAGGGTGAGCCGGCCTCACCCGGTGGGGGTGAGGTCAGCCGGCCGCGTCGAGCAGCCTGGCCAGGGTGGCGGCGTTGGTCTGCGCGTAGTCCCGGTAGCAGTTGTTCATGAGCACGTGGGTCTGCTCGGCGGAGTCGGCCAGCTCCCGCAGCTTCGGGGCCCACTGCTTCAGCTCCCGGTCGGAGTACCGGTAGCCGAACTTCTCGTGGATGTCCTTGCTGGTCCACTTGTCGCTGTGGCCGTGGAAGCGGACCACCGCGAGGTCCGCGGTGGCGGCCAGCACCGGGGGGACCGACGAGCGGTGCCCCTGCGGCATGTCCACCGCGACGTACGGCAGCCGGTGCTGGCGCAGGAAGGCCAGGGTCTCGTCGGCGTTGGCACCGTCGAACCAGGACTGGTGCCGGAACTCGAAGACCGGGCGCAGCGGCGCGCAGCGCTTCGTCACCTCCAGCAGGTACTGCTTGTTGTCCCTCCGAATGGTGAACCAGGGTGGGAACTGGAACAGCAGCGCGCCGAGCTTGCCCGCCTCGACCAGCGGGTCGAGCGCGCTGAGGAACCGGGTCCAGACCTCCTCGTACGCCTGCGGTGGCAGGTCGTCGGGGTAGACGTTCTTCTTGCCGGTGTCCGGCCGGATGTCCTTGTAGAGCGCGCTGACCTTCGTCGGGTGGCCGGTCAGCAGGCTGAACGCCTTCACGTTGAAGGTGAATCCGGCCGGGGTCCGCTCGGCCCACAGCCGGGCCGTGCGTTCGGCCGGCGGCGAGTAGTAGGTGGCGTCCACCTCGACCAGTGGGAACTGCCGGGCGTAGTGGGCGAGCCGCTTCTCCGGCGTGTCGGCCGTCTGCGGGTACCAGCCCGAGTCGAGCAACGTGCGGTCGGTCCAGGACGCCGTCCCCACCAGGATGTCACCCATGGGTGGAGTCCATCGTGTCCCGGACCGACCGGCAAGTTGAGGAGGCGGTCAGGCCGCCCGACGCTCCCGGTTCTGCTTGCAGGTGACGCAGGCCGTCGCCGAGGGGAAGATCTCCAGCCGCTCCACCGGAATCGGCGCGGAGCAGCCCTCGCAGAAGCCGTAGGTGCCCTCTTCCAGCCGGGTCAGGGCGTGCTCGTACTGGGTGCGCCGGTCGAGGATGGTCCGCAGCAGCGACTGCGCGGTGTCCCGCTCGGCGGTTTTGGTGCCGCTGTCGGCCTGGTCGTCGCCGGCGGTGTCGCCCACCTCGACCAGCCGCAGCACCTGGCTCTGCACCACGGCCTGCTCGTACTCCGCGGAGAGCTCGTCGTACCGGGCCTGCAGGGACTGCCGGATCTGGTCGATCTCCTGCTGGGACCGACCGGTACCGACCGTGTCGTGGACGAGCATCGCTGCCTGCCTTTCTGAGGGCCGAACGGGCCGCCGGGGTGCCGGTGGCGCGGGCCCCGGCCAATGGTCGTCTCGGCACGGGCGATCACCCGTGCTCTGTGAGCGGGGCGAATACCCCCGTCTCCGGCGTGCCAAACCGACCGACCCCACCGGTTTTCAGCCCGTTCCGGCGGCCTCCACCACCGCGGGGTGCCGGGGGTCGTCGAGGCGTACGACGACGTCGGCGAAGGTGGCCGGGGCGACCTCGTCGGCGTACCGGGCGAACGCCGGCAGGGTCCAGGTCAGCGCCGGGTCGGTACGGCGGGCCAGCGCTCCCGGCGAGAGCTGCAGGTGCACGGTGACGTCGAAGGGCAGGCCACCGCCGAGCAGCAGCGCGCCACTGACGAGCAGCACCCCGCCCGGCGGCAGGTCGACGTACGCGGCGCGGCTGGACCGGTCGGTCCGCGCGTCCCACAGCGACGGCAGCACCCGCCCG
>NZ_JBFAMU010000622.1:0-2609 GCF_040656655.1 Micromonospora sp. NPDC049799 | reverse complement strand
GCACCGCCGCCGTCGAGGTGCTCCGCTGCGACGTCGCCGACGAGGCCGCGCTGCGCCGGGCGCTGGACGGGTCGCGCGCCGCGCTGCCGCGGGTGCGCGGGGTGTTCCACGCCGCCGGCCTGCTCGACGACGCCACCGTCGGCACCCTCACCGCCGAGCAGGTGGCCCGGGTGCTGGCGCCCAAGGTGGACGGCGCGCTCGCCCTGGCGGCGGTCACCGTCGACGACCCGCTGGACCTGTTCGTCCTCTTCTCCTCGGCCGCCGCGTTGATCGGCAATGCCGGCCAGGCGGCGTACGGGGCGGCGAACTCCTGGCTGGACGCTTTCGCCGAGGCCCGCCGGCGCGCCGGACGGCCCGCGCTCAGCGTGCAGTGGGGCCCGTTCGGTGACGTCGGGCTGGCCGCCGCCGACGAGAACCGGGGCGCCCGGCTGGCCGAGCGGGGCATGGAGAGCTTCTCCACCTCCGAGGCGTGGCCGGCGCTGCTGCGGATGCTCGGCCGCGATGAGCCGGTGGTCGGGTACGTGCCGCTGAACCTGCGGCGCTGGTTCGACGCGTACCCGGACACCGCCGGGCTGCCGAGCTGGCAGTGGCTGCGCTCGGCGGCCCGGGACGGCGACGCCGCCCACGCGTCGCACGGCTTCCGGGGCACCCTGCTGCAGGTACCGGCCGCCGAGCAGGCCGTCCTGGCCGAGGCGAAGGTGCGCGAGCTGGCCGGCCGGGTGCTCCGGCTGGAGGCCGACCGGGTCGACCGGGAGACCCCGTTCAAGGACCTCGGCCTCGACTCGCTGATGGGCCTGGAGCTGCGCAACCGGCTGGAAGAGGCGTTCGGGCTGCGGCTGTCGCCCACCCTGCTGTGGACGTACGGCAGCGCCCGTGCCCTGGCCGGCGCGCTTTGCGCGCAACTGGCCCGCACCGCCGAGTCGTCCGCCGCCGAACCGGCCGTGCCGGACGGGGCGGACATCGACCGGCCCGTGGCGACCGGCTGACCTCGCCTCAATGCCCGCCCGACCGCATCCGCCCCGAGGAACCGAGGTCATGGACGACACCGACAACGCCGCCGCCAAGCGGCAGGACGCCCAGCTCAAGCGGGCCCTGGCCACCATCCGGACGCTGCGCCGCAAGCTGGACGACCAGGGCGGCGACCAGCCCGTCGCCATCGTCGGTATCGGCTTGCGGCTGCCCGGCGGGATCGACGACACCGAGGCGTACTGGGAGGCGCTGGCGGCCGGCCGGGACCTGGTCGGGCCGATGCCGGTGTCCCGGCAGGGCCCGTTCGCCGCCGAGTGGGCGGAGCTGCCGCAGCGCGGCGGCTTCCTCGACGAGGTGCTCGACTTCGACGCCGACTTCTTCGGCATCAGCCCTCGGGAGGCCCGCGCCCTCGACCCGCAGCACCGGCTCCTGCTCGAGGTCGCCTGGGAGGCGCTGGAGAACGCCGCCGTCCCGGCCGACCACCTCGCCGGCCGCCCCACCGGGCTGTACGTCGGCATCACCGGCCAGGACTACCGGGACTGGCTCCCGGGAGAGCCGGACGCCTACTGGGCCACCGGCAACGGGCACTGCTTCGCGGCCGGCCGGCTCGCGTACAGCCTGGGGCTGACCGGGCCGGCCATGGCGGTCGACACGGCGTGCTCGTCCTCGCTGGTCGCCGTGCACCTCGCCGTCCAGGCGCTGCGTCGCGGCGAGTGCGAGACCGCCATCGCCGCCGGGGTGAACCTGATCCTGTCGCCCCGCTCGACCCGACTGGTCGTGCAGACCCGGTCGCTGGCCCCGGACGGGCTGTGCAAGGCGTTCGACGCCCGGGCCAACGGCTTCACCCGGGGCGAGGGCGCCGGCGCGCTCGTGCTCAAGCCACTCGCCCGCGCGGTCCGCGACGGCGACCGGATCCACGCGGTGATCCGGGGTACGGCGGTCAACCAGGACGGCCGGTCCAGCGGATTCACCGCACCGAACGTGCTCTCCCAGGTGGCCCTCATCGAGGCTGCCCTGGCCGGAGCCGACGCCGGCCCCGCCGACGTCGGCTACGTGGAGGCGCACGGCACCGGTACCGCGCTCGGAGACCCGATCGAGATGGAGGCGCTGGCCACCGTTCTCGGCCGGCGTAACGGGGGCGCGCCCCTCGCGGTCGGCTCGGTCAAGACCAACCTCGGGCACCTGGAGGCCGCGGCCGGGGTGGCCGGCCTGGTCAAGGCGGTGCTCTGCGTCCAGCGGCGGCAGGTGCCGCCGGTGGTGCACCTGCGTACCCTCAACCCGCGGATCGACCTCGGGGGCACCGGGATCGTGGTGCCCGACCGGCTGATCGACTGGGCCGACGGGGCCGGCCGGCTGGCCGGGGTCAGCTCGTTCGGGATGAGCGGCACCAACGCCCACCTGATCCTCGGCGCGGTGACGCCGGACGAGCTGACCGGGAGACCCGCCACGCCGAGTGCTCCGGTGGTCGGCTTCGTGGTCTCCGCCCGGACGTCGGAGGCGCTGCGGGAGCTGGCCGCCGCGTACGCCGGGCGGGTCCGGCGACTGTCGCTCGCGGACTACCCGGCGTTCGCCGCCACCGCCACCGCGGGGCGTAGTCGCCTGCCGGTGGCCGCCTGGATCGCCGCCGCCGACCCGGCCGC
>NZ_JBFAMU010000621.1:0-2614 GCF_040656655.1 Micromonospora sp. NPDC049799 | reverse complement strand
GCCCGCCCCGCTGGCCGCCGCGCTCAAGGTCGCGCCGGCCGCCGACACCCCGCCGGACGGCGACGGCGGCTGCACCGGCGCGGACGCCGCCACCGCCCTGCCCGGGACGGTCAGCCTGCGCTTCGGCGCCGGTGGGCTGGAACTCGACGGCGACTCCGGCGAGGCGCGGGTGTGGGGACAACGGTTCCGCTTCGGCTCCGCCACCGGCGACACCACCTTCCTGCCCCGGCTCTGGACGCTCGTGCTCGCGTACGACGTCGAGCCGGACACCCTCGACCCCACCGCCATCGGCACGGACCTGGTCCGCTTCGGGGCCACCGACGCGGCGACCGGGGTCGCGACCGTACGCGGCGGCGGGCTCGGCCTGCCCGTGGTGACCGCCGGTGATCCGGCGATCCTCGGCGAGGCGGCGACCGCCGCCCGCTGGCTGCTCCAGGTCACCGGCCTGACCGCCCGCTGGTACGAACCCGACCCACGCCCGCACGAGCTCCCGGAGGCCTGGGTGGCCGTGTCGGCGGCTGGCGCGATGCTGGTCGCCGAGGGCATCGCCGCGCTGAGCCCACCGGTGGACCACACGTACGACCTGTGGGCGCTGCCCGACGGAGGGCACCGGCTGCCGTGGCGGCACCGCTACGACCGGCCCTTCTTCCTGCTCTACAACTGCCACCTCGCCGACGGCGAGCACCTGATGACGCAGGGTGGCGCGGAGGTGGCGCTGGACCGGCCGCTGACCACCGCGGGCCGGCCGGTGCCCACCCCGGCGCAGAGCGGGGTGCTCCTGCTGCACCGGCTCGGCGGCGAGGTCACCGCCCTGCTCGGCGCGACGCTGCCGCCGGACCCCCGGCGGCACCTCCAGTTCGCCCTGCGCAACGCGCTGGTGTGGACGGCCCTGCCGGGCCTGGTCTACGTGCGCGGGGCGCTGCGCGACGGGCGCTCGGTCGAGGCCGGCCAGGCGCACCTGCTCCTCGGCGTGCACGGGTGGGCGCCGATCCTGCCCGACCCGTACGTCGCCAACGCCGCCGTGACCCGTCCCCGGATCGGCCGGGAACCGCCGCCGGCCGCGCTGGTCTGCACGGTCGGGTGGACCGCGCCGGACTCCGCGGTGACGGTCGACTTCGACGGCCGGCTCGGCCCGTCGGCCGCCGTCAGCGGCCGGCCCGCCTCGTCCGGCGAGCCTCGTCCGGCCGACGACCGGGACGACGGCACCGACGTGGGTCTGACCCAGGTCGAGCAGGGGCGGCTCGGTCTGGACAAGCGGACCGGCGCCGAGTGGCTCGCGGCGCGTCGCCGGGAGCAGGAGTTGCGGGGCCAGCGCGTGGAGGCGGCCCGGCAGCAGAACGCGCTCAGCGAGGCCCTGGTCGACCGCTACCTCGACGAGGTGGTCGGTCCGACGCCCGGACTGCTGCTGCTGGACGTGTCCACCAACCAGGACCTGCTGGGCGTGGCGATGGGCGGGCAGCGCCGGCAGGGCGGCACCCCGTTCGGTGTCGACGGGCTCGACGTCCGCGCCGAGGTCGCCGACCTGCGGGTGGTGGCCCTGCCGCAGGTGCAGTGGGAACCGGTGCGCACCCTCGACGTCGACCAGGACATCATGACGATGGGCTGGTTCCCGACGCCGCTGGCCTCGGCCGTCGACGGCGGTGCCACCACCCTCGGCGCCCGGTCGCAGAAGCTGGTGCCGGTGGTCCCGGCCGACGCCCTCGACGGCACCGTCGGCGCGTTCCGCGACGGCACCCCGGTGGGCATGCGCACGACCCTCCCCTTCGGACTGGTCGCCGCGGTGCTGGTCCGCCCGGACGCCACCGCCGACCGTCCGGCCGACCTGCTCGGCCTGACCCGGCCGGCGTTCCCCGCCGAGGACGCGGTCGGCGGTATCCAGGTCACCGCGCACGCCGAGGGCGGCCGGCCCGACGACGGCGGGGTCTCCGCCACCTTCGACGGGCGGCTCCGGCAACTGCTCAACGGCGTCGACCTCGCCAGCGGCGCGCCGCTCGGGCTGTCCGTGCTCGGCTCGACGGCCGACCCCGTCGGCAGCGTGGAGACCGTCTTCAACAACGACATGGCGGCCAACCCCCGGGTGCCGGTCACCCGGATCGACATCTCCGGCTACGGCGGCTCGAACTTCAGCGACTGGAACAACCCCTTCGCCGCGTTCGCCGAGGCCGCGAAGGTGCAGTTCCGGGTGGTGGTCGGCCGGACCGCGCTGGAGGTCGTCAAGGTCAACAGCGTGCTGCACCCGTGGGGCGTCCGCGTGACCCGGTCGGTGACCGTCGAGCGCCGCCCCGGCGGCGGGGTGATCCGACGGGACAGCGGCTGGCAGGCGTTCACCCCGGGCCTGTTCGACTACCGGTACTTCGACGAGGGCGTCGGCGACGTCGTCGTGGCCCCGTACACGTTCGACGCCGGCCTGTTCCGCGGCCTGTTCGACGTGCGGACCATCCGGCCGGCCCCCGGCGCGGTCTTCGGCTCCGGCGGCACGCAACTGGTGCCGTACCACTTCGACGCCGACCTGGCCCTCGACGGCCTGCCCGGCCGGTCGTGTCGATCCAGGCCCAGGTGGTCAACCTGCTGGACGAACTCCAGGACACCCTCGGCCTGACCTACCTGGTGATCG
>NZ_JBFAMU010000620.1:0-2615 GCF_040656655.1 Micromonospora sp. NPDC049799 | reverse complement strand
GGCACGGCGACGTGCGGCGGCCCGCCCAGCTGCCCTGCCGGCCGCGCGGCTTCGCCGGTCGGCACGCCGACCTCGCCCAACTGCACGACGTGGTCGAGCGGGACCGCCGGCACCACGGTGCGACGACCGTTGCCGTCATCGAGGGCGGGCCGGGTGCCGGCAAGACCGCGGTGGCGCTCGAACTGGCCCACGAGATAGCCGGCGGCTTCCCGGACGGGCAGCTCTTCGTCAATCTCCGCGGCGCCGCCCCGGACGGTGGACCGCCGCTGTCTCCGCTGGACGCCCTCACCTTCGCGCTGAAGGGCCTCGACATCGACCCTCGGTGCATCCCCGACGACCTCCCCGCGGCCAGCGCGCTCTACCGCAGCGTGCTGCACGGGCGACGGATGCTCGTGGTGCTCGACGACGCGGCGGACCCGGAGCAGGTCCGTCCGCTCATCCCCGGTGGGCCGGCCTGCGTCCTGGTCACCAGCCGGCGGCGGCAACGCGGACTGGCGGCACGCGACGGGGCGTACCGGCTGACACTGGGGCCGTTGTCCACGGCGGAGGCCACCGATCTGGTCGCCAACCTGGCCGGCGCCGGCCGGGTGGCCGGCCAGCCGGACGAGGTCGCCGAGCTGGCCGAGCTGTGTGGACGCCTGCCCTTGGCGCTGCGGATCGCGGCCGTGACGCTGGCCGCCGAGCCCGCCCTCACCCCCGGCCAGCTGGTCCGTCGGTACCGGCTGCCGCACACCCGGCTGGACCACCTCGCGGTACGCGGCGACTCGATCACCGACGTCCGCGCCGCCTTGGCCGTCTCCTACCACGGGCTGCCGCCGGAGGCCGCCCGGTTGTTCCGGAGGCTCGGCTGCTGCCCCAGCGTGGCGGTCACCACGCCGATGGCGGCCGCGCTCGGCGGGCTGACCCGTGTCGAGGCGCACCACCAGCTCCAGATCCTCGTCGACCACCACCTCCTCGAGGAGGTGACCGGCTGCCTGTACCGGTTCCCGACACTGGTCCGGGTCTACGCCACCGAGTGCAGCGAGGCCGAGAGCCAGGCCAGCCGGATGGCGGCACTGGGCCGGATGCTCGGCCTCCAGCGCCACGAGGAGGTCCTCCACCAGTACGAGGAGAGTGCCGCCTGAGCCTGTGCAGACATCGACCAGAAGACCTCCAGACCAGCGACGGCAGACTCGGCACACCCGGCGGTGCCGGCGAGTTGCGCGCCGCCCGATGGTCTCGCTTCGCGACAGCCAGCCCAGAGGAGAGTCCGTGAGCATGATCGGTAGCCATGCCATCGTCGTAGGTGGCTCCATCGGCGGGATGGCCGCGGCCACCGCCCTCGCCCGCCGGTTCGACCGCGTCACCGTCATCGACCGGGACACCCTCCCGACCGACCAGGCGCGGGACCGCCGCGGCGTGCCGCACGGCATGCACGCGCACGCCCTGCTCATCAGCGGCCGGCTCGCCCTCGACGAGCTGTACCCGGGCCTGACCGAGGAACTGATCGCCGGTGGGGCGGTGCCTTTCGACCCCGGCGCCGACCTGCTGTTCCACCAGATGGGCGCGCTGCGGGTGCGGTTCCGCAGCGGCATGCTGGGGATCAGCCAGACCCGGGCCTTCCTGGAGCTGACCGTGCGCCGGCGGGTCATGCGGATGCCCAACGTGACCATCCACGACCAGCTCGCCGTCTCCGACCTCACCGGGGTCAGCGGTCGCGTCACCGGCGTGGCGCTGGACGACGGCCGTACCCTCGCCGCGGATCTCGTGGTCGACGCCACCGGCCGCAGCGGTGGCCGGTCCGACCGCTGGCTGGAGAAGCTCGACTGCCCGGCTCCGGAGAACGCGGTCGTTCGGATCGACGTCGGCTACACCAGCCGGATCTACCGCCGCCAGCCCGGCGACCTTCCGGACGGCACACTGCTCGCCCTGATGGCGGCGGTGCCGCCGCACCACAAGCGGGCCGCGGCGGCCTTCGCGGTCGAGGGCGACCGGTGGGTGGTGACCATCGGCGGCTGGCACAAGGACCACGCCCCGGCTGACCCGGCCGGCTTCCTCGCCTTCGCCGAGGGTCTTCCGTCGCCGGCGATCGCTCATCTGATCAAGAGGGCCGAGCCGCTCAGCGACCCGGAGACCCGCCAGTTCCCGGCCGCCCGCCGCCGTTTCTTCGAGCGCCTCGACCGGCTGCCCGTCGGCTACGTCGCCCTCGGCGACACCATCTGCAGCTTCAACCCGCTGTACGGCCAGGGCATGACCGCCGCCACCCTGGAGGCGCTCGCGCTCGGCCGCAGCCTCGACAAGTTCGGCGCCGCCTCCGCCGAGATGGCCCGGCACTACTACCGGGCCGCGGCGAAGGTGCTGGAGACGCCATGGCGGATGGCGACGGGTGGTGACTTCGCCTACCCCGAGACCACCGGCCCCAAGCCGTTCGGCACCGACCTCATCAACCGGTACGCCCGCGAGGCGATGCTGGCCAGTCACGTCTCGCCGGAGGTGCACAAGGTGCTGTTGGAGATGCAGCACCTGCTCTGCCCGCCGTCGGCGCTGCTGCGACCGGCCACGGTGCTGCGCTCGTTGGTGGCCGCCCGCCGGTCACCGGCCCGGGCCGAGGTGACCGCCCGGGCCGCCGCGCCCGC
>NZ_JBFAMU010000619.1:0-2615 GCF_040656655.1 Micromonospora sp. NPDC049799 | reverse complement strand
GAGTCGCTCACCCTGCTGTGGATCCCGGCCAAGGAGGCCGCGGTCCCCAACCTCATCCCGCGCGCCCGGCTGGAGGCGGCCAACCAGCTCACGCTGATCACCACGTACGGCCTCACCCCCGTCCTCGCCGCGCTGGTCCTCGCCGCCCTGGACGGCGTCGTCCGGGGCGCGCTGACCGGGGGACCGCCCGACTGGGCGGAACCGGCCCAGTTGGCGCTCTGGGTCAACGCGTTCTCCCGGCTGGCCACCGCCCTGGTGGTGGCGTTCGGCATCAGGGAGATCAGCCAGGGCCAGGCCGCCGAGCGGGACCACGCCGAGCAGAGCATGCTGCGCCAGTTCACCGAGGGCTGGCGGTTCATCGGCAAGACCCCGCTGGTCCGGGGCCTGGTGCTGGGCATCTTCGGCGCGTTCGCCGGCGGCGGCATCGTGATCGGCACCGCCCGGTTCTTCGCCAACTCGCTGGGCGCCGGTGACGCCGCCTTCTACCTGCTCTTCGGCGCGATCTTCATCGGTCTGGCGGTCGGCATCGGGCTCGGCCCGATGATCGTCAAGGACATGTCGCGGCGGCGCTGGTTCGGCATGAGCATCGTGCTCGCCAGCGCCTCGGTGATGACGCTGGCCTTCGCGATCCACCTGTCCATGGCGATGGTCGGCGCGATCCTGGTGGGCGCCGGGGCGGGCATGGCCTTCCTCTCCGGCACGACCCTGCTCGGCGGCGAGATCGCCGACGAGGTCCGCGGCCGGGTCTTCGCGGTGGTGCAGATCGGCACCCGGCTCGTGCTGATCCTGGCGATCGGCCTGGGCAGCCTCCTCGCCGGTGTCGGCGGCTCCCGCACGCTGGAGATCGCCGACCTGGGCGTCTCCATCTCGTCCACCCGCCTGCTCCTGCTGGCCGCCGGCGCCGCCGGCATCTTCGCCGGGATAAGCGCGTTCGGCCAGATGGACGACAAGAAGGGCGTCCCCGTCCTGGCCGACCTGTGGGGCTCGGTCCGGGGCCGTCCGTTGATGCCGGCCGAGCCGTTCGTCTCCGCCGGACTCTTCGTGGTCTTCGAGGGCGGTGAGGGCGCCGGCAAGTCCACCCAGCTCGCGGCGCTGGCCGACCGGCTGCGCGACGCCGGCCGGGACGTGGTGGTCACCCGCGAACCGGGCGCCACCACCGTCGGTGACCGGATCCGGTCGCTGCTGCTCGGGCAGCCCGGCTCCGACGCGCCCTCGCCCCGCGCCGAGGCGCTGCTGTACGCCGCCGACCGCGCGCACCACGTGGCCACCGTCGTCCGGCCCGCCCTCGTCCGGGGGTCGGTGGTGATCAGCGACCGGTACGTCGACTCGTCCCTGGCGTACCAGGGTGCCGGTCGGACGCTCCCGGTCGACGAGGTCTCGTGGCTGTCCTCCTGGGCGACCGGCGGGCTCAAGCCCGACCTGGTCGTGCTCCTCGACGTCGACCCGCGGACCGGGCTGTCCCGGGTGGCGGCGCGCAGCGAGGGCCCGGACCGGCTGGAGGCGGAGTCGGTCACGTTCCACGAGCGCGTCCGGTACGCCTTCCTCGACCTCGCCGCGAACGACCCGAAGCGGTACCTGGTGCTCGACGCCTCCCGCCCGGTGGAGGAGCTCGCCGAGGCGGTCGCCACGCGGGTCGAGGGGATGCTCGGCAACCCCGCCGGCATCGTGCACCCGCGTCCCGCACACGGCCCGGACACCTCGGTGCAGCCGGAGTTATCCGACTCGGAGCTGGTGACGATGGAGCATCGGACCTGATGCCGGACGTCTTCGCCGACCTGGTCGGGCAGGACGAGGCGGTCGACACGCTGCGCCGGGCCGCCGTCGCGGCGAACGCCGTGCTGCGCGGCCCCGCCCCGTCACCGGAGGGCGCCGCCCCGGGCGATCCGGGTGCCGGGATGACCCATGCGTGGATCTTCACCGGACCCCCCGGCTCGGGCCGGTCGGTCGCCGCGCGAGCCTTCGCGGCGGCTCTCCAGTGCGTGCACGGCACCGGCTGCGGCACCTGTCCCGGCTGCCACACCACGATGGCCGGCACCCACGCCGACGTCCGGCTGGTCGTCCCGGAGGGGCTGTCCATCGGTGTCGGCGAGATGCGGGCGCTGGTGCTGCGGGCCGCGAGCACCCCGTCCGGCGGGCGCTGGCAGGTCGTCGTGATCGAGGACGCCGACCGGCTCACCGAGGCCGCCGGCAACGCGCTGCTCAAGGCCGTCGAGGAGCCACCGCCGCGTACGGTCTTCCTGCTCTGCGCGCCGTCCACCCACCCGGACGACATCTCGGTGACCATCCGTTCGCGCTGCCGGGTCGTACCGCTGCGGCAGCCGCCGCCCGACGCGGTGGCCGAGGTGCTGGCCCGGCGGGACGGCGTCGCGCCGGACGTGGCGCGCTGGGCGGCGGCGGCCGCGCAGGGGCACGTCGGTCGGGCCCGGCGGCTGGCCCGTGACCCCGAGGCGCGCAAGCGCCGGGACGCGGTCCTGGCGGTGCCGCGCCGGCTGACCGGTGTGGGTGCCGCCTTCGACGCGGCGTCGGCACTGATCGAGGCCGCCGAGGCGGAGGCCGAGGCGTCGGTCGCGGAGAGCGACGCCGCCGAGCGTGCCGCGCTGGAGACGGCACTCGGC
>NZ_JBFAMU010000618.1:0-2624 GCF_040656655.1 Micromonospora sp. NPDC049799 | reverse complement strand
GGCGGCACGTCGACGGCGGCGACGAGCCGCCGCGCCGGCTCCGGCGCCAGCCCGTTGCCGGTCGACCCGTTCGTCGTCGGCTCACTCATCGCCGGCACCCCCGTCCCGGGCCAGCCGCTCGATCTTCTCCCTGATCACGGCGAGCTGGATCGCGCTGTTGGCGTTGATCCGGTCGGTCATGCCGGCGTTGTCCACCGGCGCCGTCGGTGTCATCGCGAAGTCCTGCACCCAGGTCATGCGGGTGCCGCCCGGTTCCTCGGTGTAGCGCCAATGGATCCGCATGTACTCGAACGGCCCGGTCTCCACCCGCCGGGCGTGGACCTCCCGGGCCACCGGGTCGGCGGTCCGCTCACTGACCCAGCTCCAGGCGACACCGTTCTCGTCGGGGTGCATGGTGAGCCGGAACCGGACGGTGTCCCCGTCGCGGTGCAGGATCTCCGCGCGGGCGTACTCGGTGAACAGCTCGGGCCACCCGGCGACGTCGTTGGTGACGTCCCAGACCAGCGGCAGCGGCGCGGCGATGAGCACGCTGTTCTCGGTGTGCCCCGGCGGGTCGGCGCGGCGGGCGACCAGGTCGGCGACGTCGGCGATGCTCAGCTGGCCGCTCTCCTCTCCGAGGTGCACCTGCCACCGGTCGGCGACGACGGCGGACAGTTCGAGCAGGGCGAGGGAGTCCATGCCGAGCTCGTCCAGGGACGCGGCCGGCGCGCGGGCGGCGGCGTCGGGGTCGAGCCCGCAGTTCGCCACCAGGATCTCGGTGATCTCGGCGGTCAGCGGGCGGCCGTGGGTGACGGTCATCGGGTCCTCCTGTGCGGTGGGTCGGTCGGGTCGGCCAGCAGCCGGTCGACCAGGCCGGTCGAGTAGCGCCCCTTGCGGAAGCCGGCGTCGTCGAGCACCCGGCGGACGAAGGGGATGGTGGTGCGAATGCCGGGACCGGCGATGTCGAACTCCTCCAGGGCGCGTTCCAGGCGGTTGAGCGCCAGTTCCCGGTCCGGCGCCCAGACGGCCACCTTCGCCAGCAGCGAGTCGTAGTGCGGTCCGACGAGGTAGCCGGGGCGGCCGTGGGTGTCGACACGGGTGAAGGGACCCCCGGGCGGGAGGAACCGCTCCAGCCGGCCGGGGGTGGGCGCGAAGTCGCGGTCCGGGTCCTCGACGTTGACCCGGCACTCGATCGCCACCCCGTGCGGACGGATCTCCCCCTGCCGCCAGCGCAGCGGTACGCCCGCGGCGATGTGGAGCTGCTCGTGCACCAGGTCGATGCCGGTGATCATCTCGGTGACCGGGTGCTCGACCTGGATCCGGCAGTTGATCTCCAGGAAGTGGAACCGCTCGTCCGGGTCGACCAGGAACTCCACCGTGCCCGCGCCGGTGAAGCCGACCTCCAGCGCGCCGCGCAGCGCGCAGTCGGCGATGCTCTCCAGGGTGCCGGCGGACAGGAACGGGGCCGGTGCCTCCTCGACCAGCTTCTGGTGCCGACGCTGCACCGAGCAGTCCCGGGTGCCCAGGTGCACGCCGTTGCCGTGCCCGTCGCAGAGCACCTGCACCTCGACGTGCCGGGCGCCGACCAGGTAGCGCTCGACGTACACCCGGTCGTCGCCGAAGGCGACCTGCGCGGCGCCCCGCGTCCGCGCGTACGCCCGGGGCAGCTCCGCCGGGGTGTGCACGACGGTCATCCCGCGGCCCCCGCCCCCGGCGGCGGCCTTGACGATGACCGGGTAGCCGACCTCCGCGGCGACCTGCGCGGCCCGTTCGACGGTGGGCACCGGCGCGACGCTGCCCGGGGGCAGCGGCAGCCCGGCCCGGCGCATCAGCTTCCGCGCGGAGGACTTGTCGGCCAGCGCGGCCATCACCTCCGGGGGCGGCCCGATGAACGTCAGGCCGTTGTGGGCGCAGATCTCGGCGAAGTCGGCGTCCTCGGAGAGGAACCCGTACCCGGGGTGCACCGCCTCCGCGCCGACCAGGCGGGCCGCCTCGACGATCGCGGCCGCGTTGAGGTAGCTGCGCCGGCTCGCCGCCGGTCCGATGAGGACCGCCTGGTCGGCCAGCCGCACCGCGGCCGAGTCGGCGTCCGCCGTGGAGTAGACCACCGCCGTCTTCACCCCCAGTTCGCGGCAGGCTCGCAGCACCCGCAGCGCGATCTCGCCCCGGTTGGCGATCAGTACCTTCGTGAACATCGAACCCCCGCCTCAGGCCGGTTCCAGCGCGAGCAGCGGCTGGTCGTACTCGACCGGCTGGCCGTCGTCGGCCAGCACCTCGACCACCCGGCCGGCCCGGTCGGCGGTGACCTCGTTCATGAGCTTCATCGCCTCGACGATCCCGACGACCTGACCGGGACGGATCACGTCGCCGACGGCGACGAAGGGCGCGGCCCCCGGTTCGGGCGCCCGGTAGAAGGTGCCGACGATGGGCGAGCGCACCGCCAGGCGGTGGACCGGCTCCGGCGCGACGGCGGGCGCGGGCCGGGGCGCGGGCGGCACGACGGGCGGCGGCGCGGGATACGCCGAGCCGGGCGTGGCGGGCGTGGCGGCGTCGTGCCACTCCACCTCCAGCACGCTGTCGCCGGCGCGCAGGAACACCCGGCGTACCGGCCCGGGCAGCTCGGCGACCACCTGCCGCGCGTGCTG
>NZ_JBFAMU010000617.1:0-2629 GCF_040656655.1 Micromonospora sp. NPDC049799 | reverse complement strand
GCCACCAGGGGCGGGACGACCGTCCATCGTGGTGAACGTGCCGCCCGCCTCGGTGACGATCGGCACCAGCGCCGCCACGTCCCACAGTGACAACACGGGCCCGGAGCGCGACCAGGCCCCGTTGACCGCCGGCCTGCGGGTGCAGAAGATCGACCACGGGCAGCGCGGCCAGGCCGAGCAACACCGCGAACAGCGCCGCCACCCCGCCCATCGCCATGCCGAGCGCCGGGAAGAGCAGCACGACCGTCGGCAGCAGGATCACCACGGCGACCGCGCCGGCCAGGGTCGTCGCGACCACCGGCCACGGGCCGTCGACCGGGGTTGCCAGCGCGATCAGCCCGGCCGCCGCGCCGGCCAGGGCCGGGAGGGTCGCGAGGTACGCCCCGCCGGGCACCAGCACCGCGAGCAGCACACCGAACAGGGCCAGCCAGGCCAGGCCGCCGACGGCCAGGGCGGCCGGGCCGATCCGGCGGCGGGTCAGCGCGTACCACGTGAACAGCACGGCGGCGGCGAGCGCGACCACGGCCAGCCGGTACCAGGTCGGCCGGTACGGGTCGAGCAGCTCCGCGTATCCGGGCCGGAGCGCGGTGATGCCCGCCCAGAGCAGGTACGCGCCCAGCGGGGCGGCCAGCACGGGCACCAGCGCCAGACCGAAGCCGGCGACCAGGCGCCCGGCGGTGGTCCGGCCGCGTCGGCGGGCGAACCAGCCGAGGGCGACCACGCCGGCCAGCGCCAGCAGGGCCAGCGGCAGGGTGAGCCAGCCCGGGTAGCGGGCCAGGCCACCGGGGACCGGGAAGTACGTCGAGTCGTGGCCGGACTCCAGCGCGGTCAGGTCGAGCCGGCCGAACTCCCGGGCCAGGCCGAGCGCGTTGTCGCCGTGGTGCTGGAGGCTGGCCCGGTCCATCGCGGCCGGCGTGTCCAGCGGGGTGTGGTAGATCGCTCCGCCGTCGATGTAGGCCGAGTTCAGCCCGACGAAGCCGTCGGCGTCGAGGAACGCCGTGAAGTCGGTGTCGTTCGGCAGGGCCCGGTAGATCTCCACCGCGAACGAGGTGCCCACCGGGTGCGGCGCGGCCCGACCGAAGGCGGCCACCAGGGCGGCGTTGTCCCGGGACGTCTCGAACATGATCACCGGCCCGGTGGAGCCGCGCGCCTCCAGGTTGAGCACCACGCCGCCGTCGGCGGCGAGCGGGTGGCTCGACGCGAACGCCGACGCGCCGCACAGGCACGCCTCCTCGGCGTCGGTGAGCACCAGGACGACGTCGTTGCGCGGCCGGGGACCGGCGGTCAACGCGCGGGCCACCTCCAGGATCGCCGACGTCCCGGCGGCGTCGTCGTTGCCGCCCGGCCCGGACTGCACCGAGTCGTAGTGCGCCACCAGGAACACTTTCCCGGTGGGATCGGTCCCGGGGACCGTGGCGACCACGTTGCGGACCCGGGCCAGCGTCGCCCCGCCGGCCGCGCCGCTGAGCTGCCCGGCCTCCGGCGCCACGGTGTCCTGCACCTCGGGGGACAGGCCTAGGCCGCGCAGGACGGTGACGAGGTGCTCGCGTACCTGGTCGTTGGCGGGGCTGCCGGCGACGTGCGGGCGGGCCGCGATGACCTTGACGTGCTCGTACGCCCGGGCCGCGCTGAACTCGCCGGGCGGCGCGTCAGCCGGCCGCGGAGCCGGACTGCGCAGGTCGAGAAGGGTGCCGTCTACGCCGAGCCGCAGCCGGAGCAGCCGATGGCCGCCGACGGCTGGTTCAGCCTCCTCGGCCTGGGCTTCGGGGCGCTCGCCGCGCTCGGGCTCTGGTTCGCGCTGCGTCGCGTGCGGGGACCGGTCGGTCTGCTCGCCGCCGTGGTCGGGTCGTTCGGCGCCGCGGTGGTCGCGTGGCAGGTCGGCCGCCGCGTCGGGCTGGGCACCTACGAGCGGCTGCTCGCGACCGCACCGGACGGGCAGGCGTTCGGCAAGCCCGCCGACCTGCGGGCCGGCGGGGTGGACCTGGTGTTCGGCCTCATCCCGGTGCCGCACGGCAACCTGCTGCTGCCCGCGTTCGGTGCGGCCGTCGCGTACACGCTGCTGGCCGGCTGGTCCCGCTGGCCGTCGCTGCGTCCGGAGGCGGAACCGGTCAGTTGGGGGTCGGCGGCGACGCCAGCTCCGCCAGCGGCACCGGAACCGCCCGCACCTGGCGCAGCAGGGCCGATTCGCGGGTGAGCAGGCGCAGCTCGGCGCGCAGCCGGGTCGCGGTGTCATCGATCGCGAGCAGGCGCTGCCGGTCCGCCACGGTCAGCGCCGCCGTCGCGGCGACCAGGTGGGACAGCACCGTCGGGTCCTCCGGCAGCTGCTCGGAGATCTCCTCCGGGTCGGACCGGATCAGGCCCAGGTACTGCCGGAAGACCGAGATCACCCGGGCGGCCAGCAGATCCGCCGCCTCGTCCGGCGCGCCCGGCTCCGGCAGCCACTCGACGTCGGCGGTCAGGTAGGGCGCGGCCTCGGTGTCGACGCCGGTGACCCGGAAGCGCCGCCGCCCCACGGTGACGATGTCGTAGCCCCCGTCGGTGAGCTCGGTCACCTGCCGCAGCTCGGCGGTGCAGCCGACCTCGTGCAGCGCGACGTCGCCGCCGCCGGGCACGGGCCGCCCGTTCGGGC
>NZ_JBFAMU010000616.1:0-2632 GCF_040656655.1 Micromonospora sp. NPDC049799 | reverse complement strand
CGGAGTACTCCGGCTCGTGGTCCGGGTCGTGCCAGAGGCCCTGCTCCTTGGCGTACGCCTCGACGAGCGCGACCTGCTGCGGGTCGCGGCCGGTCTCGGGCCGGTCCTCGACGGACGGCACCTCGGTCGCCCAGGCGGGCCGCCCGTCGAGCGTGCCGAGGGGAACCCAGTTGGTGTCGGCCGGCAGGTCGGCGATCCGCAGCAGGACGCCGTCGTCCCGGGTGCGGAGCTTGCGCCCGGCGACCGGCAGGGCGAGGTCGGTCGGCGCGGGGGGTGTGGCGCCGTCGGCTCCGGGGACGAAGCCGGGTGCGGTCACGGGGTGGCCGTACGGCGGTCCACCACGCCGGCGCCGGGCGGCAGCGCGAACGCGTCGCCGTCGACGGCGTCCCGGTAGTCGGTCATGGCCAGCTCGACCCGCTCACCGTCGACGTCCCCGGTGAAGCTGCCCAGCGCGCCCTCGGTCGTCACGCAGGCGGAGAAGTCGCCGGCAGACTGCTGGACGTCGACGCACGTGGCGTGCCGACCCGCCAGGGTGGTGTCACTCTGCGTGATCACGGCCTGGGGGTCGAGCGCGGCGGTGGTCAGCAGTTGCATGACCACCGGCGGGGTGACCAGGCCGTGCTCCTTGGCCTCGGTGAAGAGGGTGACCGACGGCTTGGTGTTGGCGGCCGGCGGCGCCTCCAGGGTGCAGACCGCACGGGTGGCGGCCGTCTCGCAGCGGGCCGTGGCCTCCTCGGTGACGGTCAGCTTCCCGCCCGGCCACGTGTACGCGGAACGGGCCGGGTCCTGTGCCTGGGCGATGGTGGCGGTCTGCCCGGCGGGGAGCTGGTACTCGGCCGAGTAGGTCAGGGTCAGCGACTGGTCGAGCCGGGTGGCGAGGTCGTTGACGAGGTCGGACCGCCCGATGGCCCGGCCGGCGTCGTCGAGGGTCTGGCAGCCGGTGATGGTGAACGACGCGATGACCGACACGGCGAGCAGGCGGAGGGTGGTCGAGGCGGCGGGCATGGCGACCAGCCTTGCCGATGGGATCAACCGCGCGCAAACCCGTTGCCGGTTGACGCCCGAGAATACGGGAATGTCCGTCGTGCGGGACGGGTCTCGGTACGTCGGGCACGGGCAACCGACGTACCGCCGGGTACGGCGGGCGACGCGGCGCGGGCGGCCGGCGCCCGATACGCTGCGTGGCAACACCTGCCTCAGCCGCACCGTCGCGGCCCATAACGGACCGGCACACACAAACGAGGAGCGACTCAGTGGCAACCATCGAGGGAATCGTCGCCCGGGAGATTCTCGACTCGCGGGGCAACCCGACGGTCGAGGTCGAGGTCGGGCTCGACGACGGCACGATCGCCCGTGCGGCGGTGCCGTCCGGCGCTTCCACCGGCGCCTTCGAGGCGATCGAGCTGCGCGACGGTGACAAGGACCGCTACCTGGGCAAGGGTGTCGAGAACGCGGTCTCCAACATCGAGGACAAGATCGTCGACCAGCTCATCGGCTACGAGGCCAGCGAGCAGCGGCTGATCGACCAGAGGATGCTGGACATCGACGGCACCGACAACAAGGGTGGGCTGGGCGCGAACGCGATCCTGGGCGTCTCCCTGGCGGTGGCGAAGGCGGCGGCCGGCAGCGCCGAGCTGAGCCTCTTCCGCTACCTGGGTGGCCCGAACGCGCACCTGTTGCCGGTGCCGATGATGAACATCCTGAACGGTGGCGCGCACGCCGACTCGAACGTCGACATCCAGGAGTTCATGGTCGCGCCGATCGGCGCGCCGAGCTTCCGGGAGGCGCTGCGCTCCGGCGCGGAGGTGTACCACGCGCTGAAGTCGGTGCTGAAGAAGAAGGGCCTCTCCACCGGCCTGGGCGACGAGGGCGGTTTCGCCCCGAACCTGCCGACCAACGCCGCGGCCCTGGACCTGATCGCGGAGGCCGTCGAGAAGGCCGGCTACCGCCTCGGCACCGACATCGTCTTCGCGCTGGACGTCGCGGCCACGGAGTTCTTCGACAACGGCACCTACACGTTCGAGGGTGCCGCGAAGACCGCCGAGGAGATGAGCACCTACTACACCAAGCTCGCCGACGAGTACCCGATCGTGTCGATCGAGGACCCGCTGGCGGAGGACGACTGGTCCGGCTGGCAGACCCTGACCGCGTCCATCGGTGACCGGATCCAGATCGTCGGCGACGACCTCTTCGTCACCAACCCGCAGCGGATCGCCCGGGGCATCGCCGAGAGCGCCGCCAACGCCGTGCTGGTGAAGGTCAACCAGATCGGTTCGCTCACCGAGACGCTGGACGCGGTGGACCTCGCCCACCGGGCCGGCTTCAAGTGCATGATGAGCCACCGTTCCGGCGAGACCGAGGACACCACCATCGCCGACCTGGCGGTGGCCACCGGCTGCGGCCAGATCAAGACCGGCGCGCCGGCCCGCTCGGACCGCGTCGCGAAGTACAACCAGCTCCTGCGGATCGAGGAGGAGCTGGCCGACGCGGCGCGCTACGCGGGTGCGGGCGCGTTCCCGCGTTACCGTTCGGCCTGAGCCACGCGAAGCCTCGGGGGAGGGGTGTGACGATGCAGCAGCGCCGCACACCGGGTGGTCAGCGTCCCGCCCGCCGGCCGGGTCAGCCCGGCCGG
>NZ_JBFAMU010000615.1:0-2644 GCF_040656655.1 Micromonospora sp. NPDC049799 | reverse complement strand
AGCGCGGCCCGTCCGTCGTCGGCGTCGACGGCCGGGCTGAGGCTCTGGTGCATCAGCCAGTCGGCGAGCGGGTAGTGCCGGAACCGCAGCCGCGCCGCCCCGAACGCCTCCAGCGACAGCTGCCGGTGCAGATCCCGCAGCAGGGTGGGCACGTCGGTGCCGGCGGGCTGCGCGGCGATGTCCAGCACGGCGTGCGGGACGCGCCGGCGTTGTCCCTGCCCGAGGAAGCGACGCAGCAGCGCCATCAGGTCGGGGTGGACCAGCCAGAGCAGCGGTAGTCGTCGGTCCCCGCGGCGGGGCCGCCGGAGCAGCCGGGCCAGCAGTGCGAGGAACTCCGTCGCCCCGGCCGGGAGCTGGTCCCGGCCCGTGGGCAGCTGCCTGGGTGTGGTCACGTCCCGCATGGACACCCCCGTCCGGTGGCACGCCGTGTTCGCGCGATCCACCCAGTGTGCCGGTCGCCGGCAAGCGGCGGCCGACGGTCCCCTTCGGACCGTCGACCGCCGTGGGGCAGGATCAGCCGGTGACCGCGTTCAGCGCGGGCAGGTAGCCGTAGCGGTAACCGTCGGAGTCCGGGTGGTACGCCTCGATGACACCGGTGACGTCGCGGATCCACGGGTCGCTGGCGCAGACGCCGTGGCCGGCGAAGTAGGGGCGGGTGTCGGCGAAGGTGGCGCCGGCGGCGGCCGCCCGCCCGGAGATGACCGTGGCGAGCACGTCGGCGGCCTCGTTGAGGATCGTGCGCTTGTACGTGCTCATCGCGAACAGCCCGCAGTAGTTGGTCTCGAACAGGCGCGGGTATCCGAGCACGATCAGCCGGGCGTTGGGAGCGCGGTTGCGGATCGCGGCGTACGTGGCGTCGAGCCGGCCGGGCAGCGTGCCGGTGGCGAACGCCTTCGCCTCGTTGACCGCGCTGGTGCAGCTCGAGGTGCTGCCGAACCGGCAACTGGTGATCACGTCGGCGAAGCCGGCGTCGTTGCCGCCGATCGTGACGGTCACCAGGGTGGTGCTCGTGCTCAGGGCACTGACCTGGTTGTTGATGACGTCGGCGGTCACGGCGCCGCCGCAGGCGGGGAACTTGAAGCTGGTGACCGCGTTGGCTGACGCCCAGATCGGCGCGTACGACTTCTGGCTGCGGAGGCAGCCGGAGAGGTCGTACGGACCGGCGCCGACGCCAGAGGAGTAGGAGTCGCCGAGGGCGACGTAGTTGATGGTGGCGGCCTGCGCGGTGCCGGGGACGAGCACGGCGCCCAGGGTTGCGGTGAGGACGGCGACCAGCGCGGCGAGGGCACGGGCCAGCGGGCGGTGTGGCATGACGGACCTCCACAGGACAGGGGTGGTGGGGCCCTGTGACCGCGCGCGTGGCCAGGGATGCAACGGTTGTTACTAGTCGGTAATGCTATCGAAACATGCAGATGGAGGGAATAGGCGGACGCCCTTAGGGTTCCACCATCTTCGATGGATCGGCGCACGGCGGCAGCGCGATGGCCCGATGGTTCCTGGTTCCGCCACTGTCGACCTGCCCCACCAGCGGGGCGGAGGCGACGTTGCTCCACGCGACACTGGCCGCCGCGTCGGAGTACCGCGCCCGGTTGCTCGCCGTCCCGGAGGACCGCCGTGACCCGTGCCCCCGAATGCTCCCGGCACGCGATCTCACCGATAGGGCAGCTCTCCCGGGTGCTCCGTGCACGGTCTCACCAGTGGGGCAGCTCGACAGGGCGGAGAGGTGGTAGGAGCCGGAGGTCGGCCAACCGCCGCCGGTCGGGCCGCCCGCCACGGGTGAGCCGGCGCTGGCGCCGCCGTCCTGCAGCGACTACGGCGGTAAGAACGGGACCGCCGGGAGCACCGTCGCGGCTTCCGGCAGGGCGCGTTGGACCGTCCGGCGGCCAGGACGAGGTCGTCCTGGCCGCCGAACGCGGATCCGTCAGCGGGTGGCGAGCGGCTGCGCGGCCGGGCTCACCGGGGCCGGGAGTTGCCCCACCCCGTCGAGATGGGCGTGGATGGCGGCGGCCGCAGCCCGCCCCTCGGCGATGGCCCAGACGATCAGGGACGCCCCACGGTGCATGTCGCCGGCGACGAAGACTTCGTCGGCGTCGGTCTGCCAGTCCGATCGGGCGTCCACCGCGCCGCGCGGGTTGCGCGTCACGCCGAACTGGTCGAGCAGCGGCTGCTCCTCGGTGCCCTCGAAGCCGATCGCCAGGAGCACCAGGTCCGCCGGGAGCTCACGCTCCGAACCGGGCAGCGCGGTAACGATCCGCCGGCCGTCCCTCTTCTCCACGGTCACCTCGGCGATCCGTACCGCCCGGACCTGGCCGGTGCCGTCGTCCACGAACTCCTGCACGGCGACGGCGAACACCCGCTCGCCACCCTCCTCGTGCGCGGGGTAGCTGCGCAGGACCCACGGCCACGTCGGCCACGGGTCCCGGGCCTCGTCGCGGGCTTGCGGCGGCTCCGGGTAGAGGTCCAACTGGTGTACGCCGGCAGCGCCCTGCCGATGGGCCACGCCGAGGCAGTCCGCGGCCGTGTCGCCACCGCCGATGATCACGATGTGCTTACCGGCCGAACCCGGGCGGGCTGTCCAGGATGCCCATGATGGCCTGCGCGGTGACGCTCTTGCCGCAGCCGGACTCGCCGAGGATCGCCCGGG
>NZ_JBFAMU010000614.1:0-2647 GCF_040656655.1 Micromonospora sp. NPDC049799 | reverse complement strand
GCGGCGGCGGCGGACGATCCGAACTCCGGTTTCGCGGTGACCGCCGCCGACCGATCCGGTTGCCGCCCCGCACGGTCAGGTGGGTCAGCGCGGCGGCGGCGGCCACCACCACGTCGCGCTTGAGCCACTGGCCGGTGCCGAAGTCCAGGCTCGCCGACAGGTCGACCGCGAGCCACGTCTCCAGCTCGCGGTCGGCCACCGTACGCCGGACGTGCGGCATCGTCGTGCGGGCGGTGACCGGCCAGTCCATCCGGCGTACGTCGTCGCCGGGGCGGTACTCGCGGGACTCCCCCGCCTCGCTGCCCGGTCCCGGCAGCAGGCCGGCGTAGTCGCCCTGGAGCAGGCCGTCGAGCTTGCGGGTGACCAGGAGTTGCAGGCGGGACAGGACCGCCTCGGTGCGGTCGTGGGAAACGTCGGCGGGCCGACGGATGGGTGGGGTCACGGCCGCTGCCCGGGCCAACCGGCGCCGGGCGGCGCGGTGGTCGGCGTGGGGCTGGACTGCTGCCGGGGTGCGACGGAGGGCAGCGGAATGGTCGACATCACCCGGTGCACGACGTGGTCGGCGGGCACGTCGTCGGCGAGCGCGTCGTAACTGAGCACCAGCCGGTGCCGCAAGATGTCCGGGGCGATGTCCTGCACGTCCTGCGGCAGGGCGTAGTCACGCCCGCGCAGCAGGGCCAGTGCGCGGGTGGCCCGGACCAGGCCGAGCGAGGCGCGGGGGCTGGCGCCGTACTGGATGAGCTGGGCGACGTCCGGCATGCCGTGCTCGGCCGGAGCCCGGGTGGCCAGCACCAGCCGGACCGCGTAGTCGACCAGCGCGTTGTGCACGAAGACCTGGTCGGCCTTGTGCTGCAGGGCGGTCAGGTCGGTGGTGGTGAACACCCGCGTCGGCTCGGGCGGGGCGACGCCCATCCGGTAGACGATCTCCCGCTCCTCGGCGTCGGTGGGATAGCCGACGACGATCTTCATGAGGAACCGGTCCCGCTGCGCCTCCGGCAGCGGGTAGACGCCCTCCTGCTCGATCGGGTTCTGCGTCGCCATCACGAGGAACGGTCGCGGCACCCGGTGGGTCTCGCCGCCGATGGAGACCTGGCCCTCGCTCATCACCTCGAGCAGTGCCGACTGCACCTTGGCCGGTGCGCGGTTGATCTCGTCGGCGAGCAGGAAGTTGACGAAGACCGGGCCCAGCTCGACGTCGAACTTCTCGCTGGACTGCCGGTAGATCCGGGTGCCCATGATGTCGGCCGGGACGAGGTCGGGAGTGAACTGCACCCGGGCGAAGGAACCGCCGACGACCTTGGCGAGGGTCTCCACGGCGAGCGTCTTGGCCACGCCGGGGACGCCCTCCAGGAGGCAGTGTCCCCGGGCGAGCAGCGCGACGAACATCCGCTCCACCATCCGGTCCTGGCCGACGATCACCCGCTTGATCTCGAACAGCGCCCGCTCCAGCAGCGTCGCGTCCTCCGCCGGCGTGGTCGCCGGGGCGGGTGTCTCCGGGCCGGCCCCGTTCGGGGTCGGAGCGTCGGGCATGGTCGGCTGGGCCACCGGTCCTCCACAGCATGATCGGTCGTCGCGGCGTGGTGCGTATCAAGACTCGCATGCCCGGCTGAGTGCCGAGGCGGGGAGAACCCGATTTCGGGCGCGCCGTCCGCTTCATCGAATCGCCGTCAACGGCTGGACAGGGACCGCCCCGCCGCGTGTACGATTCACCCGTCGCCGGGCGGCTCCCCCCGTGGCCGCCCGGCGCTAACTTTCTCGCGGCCCCCCGTTCACCGGCAGTTGCCGCGTCACCCGTGCCGCCGTCCGACCGCCTCCGCGCGTCCGTAGACTGGTTGGGATGTCCGACCCGTTTCCCGCCGGTGCCACGCTGACCTGCTCCGCCCGGGGTTGCCGCGCTCCCGCGCGGTGGGAGCTGCGGTGGAACAACCCCCGGCTCCACGATCCCGACCGCCGCAAGGTCTGGCTGGCCTGCGCCGACCACCGGGCCTCCCTCGGTGACTTCCTGGACGCCCGGGGCTTCCTGCGGGAGGTCGAACCGGTGACCGGATCGCCTACTCTCGACTCGTGAGCGCGCACAACGGATTCCCACGGTGAGTGGCGAGGACGTCGCCGGGTCGCCCCACCCGGCGCCCGACGTCGCCCCGTCTCCGGCGGGCCCCCTCGACCCCTGGCCGGACACCGTCCGGTGGCAGCCCATCTCGCGGGACCTGATCTGGGTGGAGCTGCTGCGCCTGGCCGCGGGGCTGCTCGTCGTCGTGGTGGTGCTGGCCGTCGGCTGGGTGGTCAGCGGCAGCGGCCTGTTCGGGGCCGCGCTCGCCGTGGTGCTGCTGTTCGGCTGCCTGCGGGTGGTCACCATCGTGCGGGCCGTCCACGCCTGGGGGTACGCCGAGCGCGAGGACGACCTGCTGGTCCGGCACGGGTTGCTGGTGCGCCGGCTCTCGATCGTGCCGTACTCACGCATGCAGTTCGTCGACGTCAGCGCCAGCCCGCTGGAGCGCGCCTTCAACCTGGCGACCGTCCAACTGCACACCGCGGCGGCGGCCAGCGACGCCCGGGTGCCCGGGCTGCGCCCCGCGCGAGGGCACGTAACCCCTGCCGCAGCCGCCGCTCGGCCAGCGGGTCGGCCCCGCCCAACGGGGAGTGCAGC
>NZ_JBFAMU010000613.1:0-2654 GCF_040656655.1 Micromonospora sp. NPDC049799 | reverse complement strand
GGACGCGAAGGAGCCGCGTTCGGGCCCGGACGCGGACCCGGACGGGGGCCACCCTCGGTGGGGGGCTCCCGACGGACGTTCTCACGCTGCTGCTGGCGAGCGGCCTGCGCGGCCTTGACCGCGGCCTCCTGCTCGGCCTTCAGCGCGGCGGCACGCGCCTCCGCGGCCGCCACCTCGATGTCGTGTGCGCTCGCCGGCTTGGCGACCGGGGCCGCCGGCTGCGGCGGGCCGGGAACCGGGCCCTTGGGCTTCGGACCGGGTGCCGGCGCGGCCGGCCGCCGCGGCGGCATCGGCTTGGCCGAGACCCGGGGTGCACCCGGGGTCGGGGACGGGGACGGCGTCGGGGTCGGTGCCGGGCTCGAGGCCGCCGCCGGCGTGGCGGTCGGCGCCGAGGAACCACCGGCGGACGCGACGAAGGCGCCACGCAGCCGTCGGGCGACGGGCGCCTCGACGGTGCTGGACGCGGACTTGACGAACTCGCCCATCTCCTTGAGCTTGGCGAGAACGGTCTTGCTTTCGACCCCGAGCTCCTTGGCTAGCTCGTGTACGCGGGCCTTACCTGCCACTGCACTCCTCACTCCGAGGTCGTGCGGGCAGCACCCGCAGCGACCTCACTCCTGCACTTGAAGCCTGGTCATTTCAGGGACTTCATCGTGTGCTCATGTCGGTCGTCCTACCTTGCTAGCGACCCTCGTCCGCTCGGGTTGACCGGACGTAGTGGTTGGCGCATCGACGTGCTCCGCCAGCTCCCGGTGGTCAGGGACCCCGGTCACGCGCAGCGCCCGCCCGAAGGCGCGCCGCCGCACTGCCTGCGCGAAGCAGGCCGGATCCGGGTGCATGTTCGCTCCCCGACCCGGCAGTATGCGGGCCGGATCAGGTCGGAGGCTGTGTCCAGCCTCGTCACCAACCGCGACTATCCGCAACAACTCGCTGGCCGGCGCACGTCGCCGGCAACCCACACAGGTGCGCACCGGCGCCACGCGTCGTACCACTGGGGGAAGTCTACCCCTAGCTGCCCGAGATCGCGCCGCCCGGCTCCGGGACGTGATCAGCTCCGCCCCGGTTTGCCGCACCGGCCTGCTCCGCGTCGGACCGGATGTCGATCCGCCAACCGGTCAGACGGGCGGCAAGACGGGCATTCTGCCCCTCCCGGCCGATCGCCAGCGACAGCTGGAAGTCCGGAACGGTCACCCGTGCGGCCCGGCCGGCCAGGTCGACCACCTCGACCCGCAGGGCCTTGGCCGGCGAGAGCGCGTTGCCGACGAACGTCGCCGGGTCGTCCGACCAGTCGATAATGTCGATCTTCTCACCGTGCAGCTCGCTCATCACCGCCCGCACCCGCTGCCCCATGGGGCCGATGCAGGCGCCCTTGGCGTTCACACCGGGGGCGGTGGACCGGACCGCGATCTTCGTCCGGTGACCTGCCTCACGTGCGATGGCGCCGATCTCGACCGTTCCGTCGGCGATCTCCGGCACCTCCAGGGCGAAGAGCTTCTTCACCAGCGCCGGGTGCGACCGGGACAGCGTGATCTGCGGCCCGCGCATTCCCTTGGCGACGTGCACCACGACGCAGCGGATCCGCTCGCCGTGGGCGTACCGCTCGCCGGGCACCTGCTCCGACTGCGGCAGGACGCCCTCCAGCTTGCCCAGGTCGACGCTGACGATGCCCTTCTCCGCCCGCGCCTCGTGCGCCTGCACGACGCCGGTCACCAGGTCGCCGTCGCGACCCACGTACTCGCCGAAGTGCACCTCGTCGGTGGCCTCCCGCAGACGCTGGAGGATCACCTGCTTGGCGGTCATGGCGGCGATCCGGCCGAAGTCGTGCGGGGTGTCGTCCCACTCCCGTACCACGGTGCCGTCGTCGTCCAGCTCCTGCGCGTACACCAGGGCCGCGCCGGACTTACGGTCGATCTCCACCCGGGCGTGGGACTCCGCGCCCTCGGTGTGCCGGTAGGCGGTCAGCAACGCGGTCTCGATCGCCGCGAGGATCGTGTCGAACGGGATCTCCCGCTCGCGCTCCAGTGCGCGCAGCGCCGCGAGGTCGATGTTCACCTCTCCTCGTCCTCCACATCATCGTCGTCGTCAAAGTCGTCGAAGTCGTCGGTGTCGCCGGCCTCGTCCACCGCCTCGTCGAGGCGGGTGAACTCCACCTGCACCCGGCCGGGGCCGAGGTCGGAGTACGTGAACTCCGCGGGGCCGGCCTCGGTCTCGAGCGTCACCCGCTCGTCGTCGGCGGCCAGAATGCGGCCGGTGACCTGCCGGTCGGCGCCCTCCGCGGCGCGGGCGGTCACCTTGACCAGCCGGCCGACGTTGCGCCGCCAGTGGCGGGGCAGGGTCAGCGGCCGATCCACGCCCGGCGAGCTGACCTCGAGCTGGTACTCGCCGGCCACGATGTCGCCGCCGGCCTCCTCGGCCTCGTCCAGCGCGGCGGAGACGGCCCGCGAGACGTCGGCGACCGCGTCCAGGTTGACGCCGCCGTCCGCGTCCACGATCACCCGCACCACGTGCCGGCGACCGGCCCGGGAGACGGAGAGGTCCTCGAGGTCGTACCCGGTCGCGGTGACCACGGGCTCGATGACCTCACGCAGGCGGGCGCGCCGGGCGGCGAGGTCACCGCGCGGCGCGCGCTCCCCGCCGCGGGGACCCTCGGGACG
>NZ_JBFAMU010000612.1:0-2658 GCF_040656655.1 Micromonospora sp. NPDC049799 | reverse complement strand
GGCCTGGGCGGCGTTCCAGTAGTCGGCGAACTGGTCCGGTGCGACCTGGAGGTGGAACTGGGTGCTGGTGCAGGCCGCCTCCGGGGTGATCGATGAAGCGCAGGACGCGGTCGTCGTCCGGCCCCGGCAGGGCGCGGCCGTCGCGGTTGCTGGTGGCCACCCACAGGGAGCCGTCCGGTGCCAGCTCGACCGTCCGGAGCCGGCCGAACGCCCCGACCAGCTCGGCTGTCGGTACGCCCACCCGACCGGCGTCGTCGACGGGTACGGCCCACAGGCGGGTGCCCCGCAGGGCGGCGACGTAGATGGTGCCGGCGGCGAAGGTCGCCCCGCTCGGGGACGCCTCGGCCGGCGACCAGACCACCGGGTTCCGGAAGCGGGGGTCGGTGCCGATCCCCTCGGCGACCGGCCAGCCGTAGTTGCCGCCGGGGACGATCCGGTTCACCTCGTCCCACCGGCCCGCCCCCAGCTCGGTGGCGAACAACCGGCCCCGCGCGTCCCAGGCGAGCCCCTGCACGTTGCGGTGGCCGTAGCTGTAGACCGGCGACCCGGGGAACGGGTTGTCCGCCGGCACGCCACCGTCCGGGCGGATCCGCAGGATCTTGCCGTTGCGGCTGGTCAGGTCCTGTGCCAGACCGGGCACCAGAGCGTCACCGGTGCCGACGTAGAGCATGCCGTCGGGGCCGAACTTCAGGCGGCCCCCGTCGTGGGCGGTGGCCCGGGTGACGCCGCTGAGGATCACCTGGGCGGACGACGGCCGGCCCAGCCGGAACCGGACGACCCGCAGGTCCGAGGCGGTGGTGAAGCAGACGTAGACCAGCCGGTCCCGGCCGAAGGTGGGGGAGACGGCCAGGCCCAGCAGACCGGCCTCCCCACCGGCGACGACACCGGGGATCCGGGCCACCTCGCGGGGCGGGCGGCCGGGCCGGATCCGCAGGACGGTGCCCTGGTTCCGCTGGGCGACCAGCGCGCTGCCGTCCGGCAGGAAGTCCAGCCCCCAGGGCACCTCCAGACCGGTGGCGACGACCTGCGGCCGGCCGAAGTCGTACCCGCCGGCCTCCGCCGGGGCGACGCGACCCGGCGCTTGCGGTGGCTGCGTGTCCACCCGGACCGGCGTGGGTGGTCGGTCGGTCGCCTGGGCGTGGGCGGTGCCCAGGCCGAGCGCGAGGGCGGTGACGACGGCCAGGACGGCGTGTCGGCGCATGGGAACTCCTCCGTGGGGGACGACCGGTGACGGCCATTGACGGTGATCGCGGGAGCGAGTAGACCTTGGTGATGGAGACCCGCCGATGAGCAGAACGCCGTTGACGCTGGAACAGTTGCGGGTCGCCGTCGCCGAGGGCGAGATCGACACCGTGGTGCTCGCCCTGGTCGACATGCAGGGGCGTATGCAGGGCAAACGCTTCCACGCCCCCTTCTTCCTGGATCAGGTCGTCGCCCACGGCAGCGAGGGCTGCAACTACCTGCTCGCCGTCGACGTCGACATGAACACGGTCGACGGGTACGACATGTCGAGTTGGGAGCGCGGCTACGGCGACTTCGCGATGGTGCCGGACCTCGGCACGCTGCGCCGGGTGCCGTGGCAGCCGGGCACGGCCCTGCTCCTGGCCGACCTGGAGTGGCTGGACGGCTCCGGCCCGGTGGTCGCCTCGCCCCGGCAGGTCCTCCGCCGCCAGTTGGACCGGCTCGCCGCGCACGGCCTGACCGCGTACGCGGGCACCGAGCTGGAGTTCGTGCTCTTCCGCGACTCGTACGAGGACGCCTGGCGCAGTGGCTACCGGGACCTGACCCCGGCCAACCAGTACAACGTGGACTACTCGCTGCTGGGCACCGCCCGGGTCGAGCCGCTGCTGCGCCGGATCCGCACCGAGATGGCCGGTGCCGGGCTGACGCCGGAGAGCGCCAAGGGGGAGTGCAATCTCGGCCAGCACGAGATCGCCTTCCGGTACGACGAGGCGGTGACCTGCGCCGACCACCACGTCATCTACAAGAACGGGTCGAAGGAGATCGCCGCCCAGGAGGGCGTGTCCATCACCTTCATGGCCAAGCCGAACGCGCGGGAGGGCAACTCCTGCCACATCCACTTCTCACTGCGGGACGCCGCCGGCTCCTCGGCGATGCTCGGCGACGGGCCGGCGCACCTGAGCGTGACCGGGCAGCGGGTGCTGGCCGGGCTGCTCGCCACGATGCGCGAGTTCAGCCTGCTCTTCGCCCCGAACGTCAACTCCTACAAGCGGTACCAGCCGGGCTCGTTCGCCCCGACCGCGCTGCGCTGGGGCACCGACAACCGCACCTGCGCGCTGCGGCTGGTCGGTCACGGGCAGGGCATGCGGGTGGAGAACCGGGTGCCCGGCGCCGACGTCAACCCGTACCTGGCCATCGCGGGCCTGGTCGCGGGGGCGGTGCACGGCATCGAGCGGGAGCTGGAGCTGGGCGACGAGTGCACCGGCAACGCGTACGACGACGCCACGGCCGAGCGGGTCCCGGGCACCCTCCGCGACGCCCTCACCCTCTGGGAGGGATCCGGCATCGCGAGGGAGGCGTTCGGCCCCGAGGTGGTCGCGCACTACGCCAACGCCGCCCGCGTGGAACTCGCCGCCTTCGACGCGGCCGTGACCGACTGGGAACTCGTCCGTGGCTTCGAACGCCTCTAACCCCCAC
>NZ_JBFAMU010000611.1:0-2667 GCF_040656655.1 Micromonospora sp. NPDC049799 | reverse complement strand
TAGTCCCGGTTCGGGCCGTTCATCCGCAGCGTGCTGAGCGAGGACATGTAGAACACGTGGCGCAGCCGCCGGTTGTAGCGCTGCGGCCGGCGCAGACGATGTCCAGGTGCAGGAAGTCCGACCCGGAGGTTATGGACCGGTCGAGGGACGGCGTTTTGGCCCTGCTCATCGGACCATCCTGCCAGGAGGGTGGGAGGTGACACATCCCGCAGAGGAGAATTCTCGTGACCATCGCCTTCCTGGTGACCACCCTCGTCGTGGTCCTCACCCCCGGCGCCGGGGTGCTCTTCACGCTCTCCGCCGGTCTGACCGGCGGGCCACGGGCCGCCCTGGTCGCCGCGTTCGGCTGCACCGTCGGCATCGTGCCGCACCTGGCCGCCGCGGTGACCGGGCTGGCCGCGCTGCTGCACTCCAGCGCGCTCGCCTTCGGCCTGCTGAAGTACCTCGGCGTCGCGTACCTGCTCTGGCTGGCGGTGGCGACGCTGCGCGACCGGGGATCCCTCACGGTGGCCGACGACGCGCCGCCGGCGCCGGCGGCCCGGGTGATCGGCTCGGCGGTGCTGATGAACCTGCTCAACCCGAAGCTGACCATCTTCTTCTTCGCGTTCCTGCCGCAGTTCGTCCGCTCGGGCGAGCCCGGGGCGGTCTCCGCGATGATCGGGCTCGGCGCGGTGTTCATGCTGGTCAGCCTCGTGATCTTCGCGGTGTACGGGCTCTGCGCGGCGGCCGTACGCCGGCATGTGCTGGACCGGCCCCGGGTCACCGACTGGCTGCGCCGCGGCTTCGCCGGCTCGTTCCTCGCCCTCGGCCTGCTGCTCGCCCGGGCCGAGGCGTGACCACCGAAAGGAGCGTCGTGTACCTCCAGCACTCACCCCGGATGTGGGCCGAGCACCCGCACCTCGTCGCCGGCGTCCTGTACGCCGACGGCGTCGACGGCAAGCCCCGCACCGCCCTGCCCCTCGGCGACCTGCACGACACAGCCCGGGACCGGCTCGCCACCGGCACCGAGGCGACGTTCCCGGAGATCCAGGCGTGGCGGCGCGCCTTCACCCGCACCGGCCTCGCCCCCACCCGGTACCGGTGCGCGGCCGAGTCGCTGCTGCGCCGGCTGCGGACCGTCGGGAGCCTGCCCGAGGTGCACCCCCTGGTAGACCTCGGCAACGCCCTGTCGGTGGCATCCGCGATCCCGGTCGCGATCATCGACGCGGCGCGGATCGGTGGCGGCCTCGACGTGCGGCACGCCCGGGGCGACGAGCGGTACCTGACCTTCGGCGGCGTGCAGGAGCACCCCGACCCGGACGAGGTCATCTTCGCCGACGACCACGGGCGTGCCCACGCCCGCCGCTGGACCAACCGGCAGAGCGGCTGGTCGGCGGTCCGCGACGACACCACACGGATCCTGGTCGTGGTGGAGGCGCTGCACCCGGGCGCCGACCGGGACGTACCGGCTTTGCTCGACGCCCTGGCGGGAAACCTGGAACGAGGGTGGGGCGTGGCGTCGCGGACGGCGGTCCTCACCGCCGCCACGCCCCGCTTCGAGGTCTGAGCGTCAGGCCGTCTCGTCCACCGCGAGGAACCGGTAGCCGGGCACGGTCTCGCCGAACCAACCGTTGACGCTGGCCATGCCCCGCTCGTTGACCTGCGCGTCGTGGATGGGGAACGTCCGGCGCGCGCCGACGGCGGTGGCGAAGTCGATCGCCTCGGTGAGCTTCAGCCAGGACGCCTGCGCGGGCACCAGCAGGGTGTCCACCGGGTGGTCGGGTCGGTGCAGCGAGTCGCCCGGGTGGTAGACCGCGTCCCCGACGAGGTAGCCGAGGTTCGCGCAGTCGGGCTGACCGCCGTGGATGGTGGCGTGCCGGCCCCCGACGGCGGTCACCATCATGCCGGCGGCGGTGAACCGCTGCCCGGCCCGGACCTCGGTCACCGGTAGCGGCACCGGGCCGGGCAGCGTCGCGCCCTCCGGCACGAACACCGGGACGCCGAGGCCGGCCAGCCGCAGCACGTCCACGTGGTCGGTGTGCTCGTGGGTGACCAGCACGGCGTCCGCGCCGGTCAGGGCCCGGGGCTCGCTCCAGGTGCCGGGGTCGATGACGAGGACGCCGCCGTCGTGCTCCAGGCGGACGCAGGAGTGGGTGAACTTGGTGATCAACACCCGCCGACCGTACGCCCGGGACGTCCGTTCCCGCTGCCCCGCGCCGTCAGTCGTGGCCCGCGTGCCCGGTGGGCGGGCGGCCCGGCGCCTGGCCCGGCTCGACCACCACGAACTGGCCCATCATCCCGTTGTCCTCATGCCACAGCAGGTGGCAGTGGTACATGTACGGCACGTTCGGGTCACTGTGGTCGGTGAACCGCAGGGCGATCCGCACCGGCCGGTCCGGCGCGAGGTACACGGTGTCCTTCCAGCCGCCCAGCTCCGGCGGCGGGGCCGCGCCGTCGACCGACAGCACCTGGAACTGCACGTCGTGGACGTGGAAGTTGTGCGGGGTGCCGTCGGTGTTCTCCACCTCCCACACCTCGGTGGTGTCCCGGGTGGCGGCGAAGTCGATCCGGTCCATCCGCATCGAGCGGCCGTTGACGCCCCGGCCCTGGAACTCCAGCCGGCGGGTCACCGCGGCGGTGGCCGGGGCGAGCCGGTCGGAGGGCACCAGGTCGGCGGGCACCTCCGGC
>NZ_JBFAMU010000610.1:0-2673 GCF_040656655.1 Micromonospora sp. NPDC049799 | reverse complement strand
GTGCGGGCGCCGAGGGCGTCGAGCGGGCCGAGCGCGGCCAGCGCCGCGGCGGTCACCCCGCCGCGTAGCAGGTTGCGCCGGTCCACACCGTCGATCGGACTCACGTGCACCTCCGAGAAAGGGGTTGTCGTGTCGCCCCGACGCTAGGAGCGCAGGTGCGCAGCGTCACCGGATGCGGTGTGAACCTCAGCTGAACGGCGTGCCACCGTCGTCCGTCGGGACGCGCCGACGCGACACGCCGAATGTGACGGCCACGACTCGTCCGGGGTGGGTTGACAGCGCCCGGGGGGCAGCACGTACCGTCTTTGAGTCCTACTACGGGAAGCGGCTGTTGTTCGCTTCGTCCCTTCGTCCGCTGGCCGAGTGACATCGAGCAGTTCGTCGCGGCGGCCAGGTCCAGCGGGCGGGGGTCGGCGGGGCGGCGCGAACCGGCCGCGATTACCGGTGTACGGGCAGGGTGAGGTGCACGGCCAGTAGACAACGGCCGGGCGGGGACAGCCAGTCCTCCGTCAGGTCGGTCCGAAGGTCGGCGTGCCCCATCCTCGCCCCACCGGCCGGGGAGGGCCTGGGAGCATCGGGGCGCGGCGGAAGCCGCGCCCCGATTTCATCTCACCGGTACGACAACACCTGCCGGGCCAGGCGCGCCGGTTGGCTCAGCGCGAGCAGGTGCCCACCGGGTAGAAGGTCGACGTCGACGCCGAGGCGCTCCCGGGCCAGCCGGCGTTGGAAGTCCGCCGGGAAGAACCGGTCGTCGCGGCCGGTGACCACCCGCGTCGGCACGTCCGGCCAGCGGCGCAGCGGGTTGGGTTGGACGAACACCGCCTCGGACTCTCCTCGGGGCTCGGCCGCCATCAGCCGGTCCACGACCGGTGCCGGCACGTCGTGGAGGAAGTCCACCGTCAGGTCGACGTCGTCGCTCGGCGTTCGACCCTCGGCGAGGGCGTACGCGGTGCGGGCCCGCGCCTGACCGGTCGCCTCCCACCACTGCCCGGGAGTCTCGCCGGGGGCGGGGATCATCGGGTTGACCAGGACCACCGTGGCCACCCTCGGGTCGTCGGCGACCAGTGGCGCGGTGAACGCGCCGAGGGACTGGGCGACCAGCACCACCTCCGACCGGTCGCCGATGGCGGCGCGGACGATGTCGGCGTACTCGGGCAGCGCGGCGGTGTCGTCGTCGGCGGGCAGGTCCACCGCGACGCTGTCGTGGCCGTGCCGGCTCAGCTCGGCGGTCAGCAGGTGCCAGTAGTCGGCGCTGCCGCCCGCCCCGGGGATCAGCACGTACGTCACGCCTGCCCCCGGCGTGCGAAGTCCTCGGCGGTGCCGCCGCCGGGAAAGCGGGTGGCGAAGTCCAGCACCCCCACCCACGTCGGGCGCAGGGCGATGCGGGCCATCTTCAGTCCCGGTACGTCGGTCTCGGCGCGTACGGCGGCCTCCTGCTCCGCGCCGCCGTAGCGGCGGTGGGCGGCCAGGTACTCGGGGGCGACGCCGTCGACGTCGGTGACGGTGACCCGGCCGCGCAGCAGCAGCACCTCAGGCGGGGCGTCGGTGGTGTCGATGGTGACCGCCACGTCGGGGCGGGCCCGCAGGGCGGGGATCTTCCGCGCGCCGGCGAACGTGCAGAACACCACCTCGTCGCCGGTGTGATGGAACATGATCGGCAGCACGCGCGGTGTGCCGTCGGACGCGACGTAGGCGAGGCGAGCCAGCTCGGTGGACGCGAGCAGCTTTCGCGCCACCGGATGGTCGAGCAGTCGTACGTCGCCCTGCGGCAGGGCGGTGGTCATGGTCACGGTTTCCCCCCAACGGGATGTGCTCCTAGATTAGGAGCAGTCGATTCGAGAGGGCAAGCGCTTTCGCTATCCTGGGTCGATGCGTTCCTACGACGATCTGTGTGGGCTCGCCCGGGCTCTGGCCGTCGTCGGCGAGCGGTGGGCACTGCTGGTCGTCCGGGAGCTGCTGCTCGGACCGAAACGGTTCTCCGACCTCAGCCGGGGCCTGCCCGCGATGAGCCAGAACGTCCTGTCCCAACGGTTACGCGAGCTGGAGCAGGCCGGACTGGTCACCCGGCGGGTCCTCGGGCCACCGGCCAGCGCCCGGGTCTACCAGCTCACCCCGCGCGGCCTGGAGCTGGAGGAGACCGTCCTGGCCCTCGGCCGGTGGGGCAGTCACCAACCGTTGCCCGCCACCGGGCAGCTGAGTGTGGACGCGCTGATGCTGGCTCTGCGCACCACGTACCTCCCGGGGCCGGCCGGCGACCCGACATCGCCGGTGGGGGTCCGGATCGGCGCCGACGGGTTCGTCGCCGAGGCCGCACCGGACGGAAGCCTGACGATCACCCGGGACGGTGCGGACCGCTGCGCCGCCGTGGTGGAGACCGACGACGTCGGCACCCTGCTGGAAGTCGTCTACGGCTACCGGCCCCGCGAGGACGCCGAGCGCTCCGGAGCGTTGCGCGTCCACGGGGACCGGCGCATCGCCGAGCGCTTCCTCGGCTGCTTCCCCCGCCCCGCCACCACCGGCGACGTCGCGCCGGACCCGCGGTCGTCCGAGCCGCGGCGGTAACCGCCCGCTCCGGCCCCGTGACGGGTCAGCGCGCCGCGGCGGCGAGATCCGCGTCGAGGCGCTCCAGGTAGTCGACGGCCCCTGTCCGCCGGCCGAGCGGGGCGGACTGAC
>NZ_JBFAMU010000609.1:0-2681 GCF_040656655.1 Micromonospora sp. NPDC049799 | reverse complement strand
GCGCCGTTCACGGGTGGAGACGCGGCGATCGGACGTCCGTCCTCGTTGATCACCCGGATGAACAAGGGCGAAGCCTCGGGTTCGTGTCTCGAACACCTCGATGCCGAACCGGTGCGCGCCGGCGTACGCGGCGGCGAGCGCCCGGTTGCGCAACACCGAACGGGTGCGCGTCGGTGGGGCGACCGTGAACGACACGACGGTGCCCTGCTCACGGGCGACGGTCGCGCGCCACCGTTGCAGGCGCTTCGCGAGGGCGTAGTTGGGTCCCTGCTGCGGCACCAGGCTGTCGTTCACGCCCGGGTCGGCTCCCGGCGGGTAGTTGCGGTGCAGCAGCCGACCGCCGGAGACGACCCGCAGGGCGCGGCGGGCGGCACCGCGACGGGCGTAGCCGCGCTCGGCGTGCCGGACCGCGTCGCCGGGCACGGCGTACACGTCGGTGGGGGTGGCGAGGAACGCGAGCGCGACGTCGTCCCGCTCACGGCTCAGGTGGTCGGTGAGGGCGTCGACGGCGGTGGCGACCCGGACGTTGGTGGCCCCGTCGGCGTAGACGTAGTTGCCCAGCACCAGCCGCCCTTCGGTCCCGCGGAGCCACTCGGCGACCTGCGGCAGGCGGTGCAGCAGGTCGGCGCCCGCGCGGCTGATCAGCGTCGGGTCGTCGGTGCCGGTGCCGGCCGGTACCGGCAGGTGCAGGCGTCCGCCGTGGCGGCGGGCGGTCTGCAGCAGTCGGCGCCAGATCTCCGGGCGGGGCAGGTCCACCGCCACCACGTCGCCGCCCCAGCGCAGCACCGACGGAAGCGGACCCATCTCGGCGCCCGCGCCGAGCACCACGATCCGCTGGTCGCGAAGGTCCAGCCAGTCCGGGTTGGCGGCGACCGCGGCGACCGCCTCCGCGCAGGAGGGCTCCACCACGCCGTCGGTCACCCAGGTGTCGAGCCGCCGGCGCAGGGCGTCGCCCCGCAGGCGTCCGCCCCGGTACGGCAGGGAGAACTCCCGTTCGACGGTGCCGTCGCCTTCGACGGTGGCGGTGGCCAGCGGCTCGTGGCGCGGGGGTGCGGCGAACACGTCGGCCAGGGGTCCCTCCCGGCCCCCGTCGTCCACCACGGTCATCCGGGTGTGCAGGGACGCCAGCCCGTCGCGGGCGATGGTGAGCGCCGCCTCCCGGGAGAGCAGGCCGGCCTCGACGAGGCGGCGGAAGTGCCCGAGGTAGCCGTGCCGCCAGTCCGTCTCGTGCTCGGCGGCCCGGGCGCCCACCGGGTCCACGGCGCGCAGGGCGTCGGCGACGACCTGACGTCCGAGCGCGGACGTGCTGCGGCCCTCGCCGGTACGGGGGAAGACCACCCCGCGGGGACCCTCCACGGACACCGCCTCCTTTCTCGGCGTACCGGCCGCCGCCGGTCGCGGCTGCCACTCTGCCGCATGTCCGGTCGGACCGCAGCGCCGGCCGGGACCCGCCGGTGATCTCCGGCGGCGCACAATGGCGTGGTGACGTTGCCGTTTCCTTCCCCCACCGTGCCGGCCGCCGGACGTACCGAGGTGTTCCTGCGTTACCTGGACTTCTTCCGGTCGACCCTGATCGAGAAGGTCATGGCACTGCCGGAGCAGGAGCTGCGCCGCAGCCGGCTCTCCTCCGCGTGGACCCCGCTGGAACTGGTCAAGCACCTGCGGTACGTGGAGCTGCGCTGGATCGAGTGGGGCTTCGAGGGCCGCGACGTGGGGGAGCCGTGGGGCGACCGGCGCGACGGGCGGTGGCACGTCACGCGGGAGGAGAGCCGCGACGGACTCGTCGAGGCGTTGCGGGCGCAGGGTGCGCACACCCGGGCGGTGGTGGAGGCCGCCGACCTGGACGCGACCGGCGCGCCGGGCCCGCGCTGGGAGGGCGCGGAGCCGCCGCCGTTGGAGCGGGTGCTGTTCCACCTGGTGCAGGAGTACGCCCGGCACGTCGGGCACCTGGACATCGTCGTCGAGCTGGTCGGCGGCCCGACCGGCGAGTGACGGGGCGACCGTCGCGGCACCGGTGCGGCAGGATGGTCCGATGAGGAACGAGCCGATCGAGTTGGCGGCCGCGCTGGCGGGATTCGACCAGCTGTGGAGCCCACGCATCGTGACCCGGGTCAACGACTACGACGTGCGCGTCGCCAAGGTGGCCGGCGAGCACGTGTGGCACGCGCACGACGACACCGACGAGTTCTTCCTCGTCCTGGACGG
The DNA here is from genome assembly GCF_040656655.1 of Micromonospora sp. NPDC049799. Lineage (NCBI taxonomy): Bacteria > Bacillati > Actinomycetota > Actinomycetes > Micromonosporales > Micromonosporaceae > Micromonospora > Micromonospora sp. NPDC049799. Next base: position 476 of record NZ_JBFAMU010000609.1, on the reverse strand, counting down.
CGAGCTGCGCATCGCGTTGCGCGACGGGCCGGGCGGGGCGCAGCGGGAGGTGGTGCTGCCCCGCGGCGCCGTGTACGTCGTACCGCGCGGCGTGGAGCACCGGCCGTCCTCGCCCGGTGGGGCGTCGATCCTGATGTTCGAGCCGTCCGGCACGTCGAGTGTCGGGGACCGGCACGACCCCGTGCCGGACCACGTGGACGCGACGACGGGGCACGCGCTGTAGGCGGGGCACCTACGGGGCGATATCGCCTGGCGGGACGCGTACACCCCTGGCAGGGTGACGGGCGTGACTGCGCAGGTGCTGGCGGGTGCGCTCGCCGACGACGGACGGCGAGCGGTGTTCGCGGCGATCGTGCTGGGCGACACCGACCGGGCGGCGGTCGCCGCCCGCACCGGCCTGGTAGCCACCGCGAGGTACCTTTGCTCGCATGACTGAGCGCCCGGGCACCTGGAGTTTCCGGTGAGCGAGTCGCCGT
>NZ_JBFAMU010000608.1:0-2687 GCF_040656655.1 Micromonospora sp. NPDC049799 | reverse complement strand
GCCGCCTCGAGGCCGCTCTCGGCGTCGGTGGGCGGGCGGTGGCCGAGCAGGTGGACCTGGTCGGGGTCGACCAGCGGGCCCTCCCGGTCGAGGAGGCCCGCCGGGCCGTGGTCGGTCACCAGCGACAGGTCCATGTCCGCCGCCTCGCCGGTGGGGGAGGTCCGTCCGTCGTGGAAGTCGACGTGCCCGTCGAGGAACCACAGGTCGAAGCCGGACGGCAGCCCCAGGAGGATCCCGGGCAGGATCGCGCAGTCGCCGCCCAGGACGAGCGGGTGCCGGCCGTCGGCGGTCAACTCCATCACCCGCGCGGAGATGTCCCGGATTGCCTCGCGGACCTGGTCCGCGCCGATCACCCCGGTCTCCGGGTCTCGCACCGGGTCGGTGACGAGCGTGTGGAGCGCCCCGGCGTCCTCGGCGCCGAGCCGCGCGAGCAGTCCCGCCGTCCGCAGCGCCACCGGCGCCCGCCGCTCGCCCCGCCCCCGGCCGGACGACTCCAGCGGGGCGTCCAGCACCGACCATCGCATGCCGTCGAAGGTAGTCCGACGTGACCGGCCGGACGGCGCGTACGGCGAAGGTCGCCGCGGACGTCGGGTGGAGTGTCCGGTGTGGGTCTCCTTCGACCGTGAAGCGGCGTACGGTGTCAGACAAGCCCGGCGTAAAGCCCTAAAACCCGCATAGCGGGCGTCCAGGCGTGCCCCGGGGTCGAGACGGTGAGGGGAAAGGAGCGGTCGGTGGACCACCTGGCCTACCTGGACGCGGGATCCGGCAGCTTGATCGTGCAGGCGGTGGTCGGCGGGGTCGCCGGCGCCGCGGTGGCGGCCAAGCTCTACTGGCGACGCCTGGTGGACCGGTTCCGCCGGCAGCCCACCGACCAGCGCTGACCGGCATGGCGATCTCCGACCCGCGGCTGCGGGCCGAGCCCGGTTCGTTCCGCGACCCGGCGAACCGGATCTTCCACCTCGGTGACGAGGTGCTGCGCGGGCTCGACGAGGAGGCGGCCGTGCAGTGGCGGGCCCTCGCCGCGAGCGGGTTCTTCCCGTCGCTGGTGGCCGCCGGCAAGGTGTGCGGCACCGAACCGGCCGATCCGGCGCCGCTCCCGCACGGCTGGGCGGCGGTGCTGCGCCACGAGCGGATCCCCTTCGTCTCCCACCCGTACGAGTGGTCCTTCGCCATGCTGCGCGACGCCGCGCTGCTGCACCTGGAGATCCTGCGCGCCGCCCTGCCGGAGGGGTTCACCACCAAGGACGGGTCCGCGTACAACCTCCAGTGGCGTGGCGCGGAGCCGGTCTTCATCGACGTCGGGTCCTTCACGCCGGCCCGCGACGGCGAACCGTGGGCCGGCTACCGGCAGTTCTGCCAGACCATGCTGTACCCGCTGCTGCTCGGCGCCCACCTGGGGCTGGACTTCCAGCCCTGGCTGCGGGCCCGGGTCGACGGCATCGAGCCGGAGCAGATGCGTCCGCTCCTCGGCGGCACCCGGCGACTGCTGCCGGGGGTGCTCACCCACGTACACCTGCACGGCGCCATGCAGCGCCGCAACGCCGGCGCGAGCACCGCCGACGTGCGCTCCCAGCTGCGCGCCGCCGGCTACTCCCGCGAGCTGGCCCTGGCCACCGTACGCGGCATCGAGAAGCTGGTCCGCCGCCTGGACCGCCGTGGCGCGCCCAGCCACTGGGTCGACTACCAGCGCACCTGCGGCTACACCGCCGACGACCGGGCGGCCAAGGAACGCTTCGTGGCCGAGGCGCTGACCGCCGGTCCCCGCGCCCGCCTGGTGCTCGACCTCGGCGCCAACGACGGCCGGTACGCGCGCCTGGCCGCGCGGCACGCCGACTACGTCGTCGCGGTCGAGCAGGACCCCACGGTGGTCGACGAGTTGTACCGGACGCTGCGCGCACAGGGGGAGCGGCGCATCCTGCCGCTGGTCATGGACCTCGCCGACCCGTCCCCCGGTGGGGGCTGGCGGGGCGTCGAGCGGGCGTCGTTCGCCGACCGGGCCCACGCCGACGTGGTGCTCGCCCTGGCGGTCGTGCACCACCTCGCGATCGGCCGCAACGTGCCGCTGCCCGAGGTGGTCGACGGGCTCGTCGCGCTCGCCGCGCCCGGTGCCCGGCTCGTGGTGGAGTTCGTCCACCCGGAGGACCCGATGGCCCGGCGGCTGCTGGCCAACAAGCCCGAGGGACTCTTCCCGGACTACCGGCGGGAGGAGTTCGAGCGGTCCCTCGCCGTCCGCTGCCGCATCGCCCGCCGGCTCGACCTGCCCTCGGGCACCCGCACGCTCTACGAGGCGGTCGTGGGTGACTGAGCCGGCGACACCGGCTCTCCCCGCGGAGTCACCGGCCGGCGGAGCCGACCGCGACGAGGTGGGCGGCACGGCGGGGAGGTCGGGTCGACCGTGGCGCGGCTGGCGGCGGGAGCTCGGCCGGCTGGCGGAGGTGGCCGGTCTGCTCGGGCTCGTGGTCACCCAGCCGGTGCTGGACGGGCTCGGCCGCAGTCCCGACTTCTTCCTGTTCCACCGGGCCGACCCGGGCGAGATCCTGCTGCTCCTCGTCCTCGTCGCGCTCGTGCCGACGCTCGCCGTCGGACTGCTCGGCGCGCTGGCCCAGCAGCTCGTCCAGCTCGCTGCGCCGGCTCACCACCACGACCCGCGGGGGCAGGGTGCTCATCGCGCCGGAACCAGCCGGGCG
>NZ_JBFAMU010000607.1:0-2696 GCF_040656655.1 Micromonospora sp. NPDC049799 | reverse complement strand
GAGCGCCGCCGGTCCAGCGGCGGCGCTCCGCGTGGCGCTGGCCGGTGCCGTCGTCCTCGTCCTGCCCCCGCTGTGGGTGTACGCGAGCGTGGCCGCCGACAGCGGCGACGGCCTCGGCGTCGTCGGCTGGTGGGTGCCCGAGCGGTACCTGGTGCCGGTGCTGGTCGTGGCGCTGCCCGCGCTGCTGCTGCGGCGCTACCCGCTGACCGCGCTCGGCCTGATGCTGGCCGGTGCGACGCTGGCCGCCGGGACGGTCCACGGCGGGGACGTCGGCTACGACGACGACATCTTCCACCTCCAGTTCGCGGCCGTGGACCTCGCCGTCGGCGTGGTCGCCGCCACCCGCTCCCGTCGGGTCTCGGTGGCCGCCGCCGGGATCGTGCTCACCGTCCAGGTCGCCGCCAGCTTCCTCAACACCGGCTTCGACCCGCTGAACCGGGCCACGTTCTCCGTGCTGGCCGTCGCCACCGCCTGGACCGTCGGCAACTCGGTCCGGGCGCGGCGTCGCTACGCGGCGTCCCTGCGGTCGCACGCCGCGGCCGAGGCCGTCACCGCCGAACGGCTGCGCATCGCCCGCGAACTGCACGACCAGGTCGCGCACAGCATCGGCGTGATCGCCATCCAGGCCGGCGTGGGGGCGCGGGTCATCGAGACCCAACCCGGGGAGGCCCGCGCAGCGCTCGCCACCATCGAGGCCACCAGCCGGGAGACCCTCGCCGGGCTCCGGCGTACGCTCGGTGCCCTACGCCGCCCCGACGGCGCGGCGGCGTCGCTGGACCGACGCCGGGGCTGGCCGACCTCGACCGGCTGGTCGAGGCCGCGGCCGACGCCGGGGTGCGGGTGACGCTCGCCGTCGACGGCGGGCCGGCGCCGGTGCCCGCGGAGGTGGGGCTGGCCGCGTACCGGATCGTGCAGGAGGCACTGACCAACGTCGTCCGGCACGCGCAGGTCCCTCAGTGCCGGGTGACCGTGCGGCAGACGCCGGACGGGGTCCACGTCGAGGTGGTCGACGACGGTCGAGGTGGTCCGCTCGGCGGCGAGGGGCACGGGATCGTCGGCATGCGGGAGCGAGCCACGCTGCTCGGCGGCCGGTTCACCGCCGGGCCGCGACCGGAGGGCGGCTTCCGGGTGGCCGCCGAGCTGCCGGTGGGTCCGGCGTGACGATCCGGGTCCTCCTCGTCGACGACCAGCCCCTGGTCCGCGCCGGCCTGCGGGTGCTCATCGCGGACGCGCCGGATCTCGAGGTGGTCGGTGAGGCCGGCACGGGGGCGGAGGCGGTCCGGCTGACCCGGGACGCCGCGCCGGACGTGGTGTTGATGGACCTGCGCATGCCGGGCACGGACGGCATCGCGGCGACTCGGGCGATCACCGCGGCCGGGGGACCGGCCCGGGTGCTTGTCCTCACCACCTTCGACGACGACGAGCACGTGCACGCCGCGCTGCGGGCCGGCGCCAGCGGTTTCCTGGTCAAGGACATGGCGGTGGACGACATCCTCGGCGCGATCCGGGTGGTGGCCGCGGGGGACGCCCTGATCGCGCCGTCGGTCACCCGACGGTTGATCGCCGAGTTCGCCCACCGCCCGGCCGTCGCGCCGGCCGTCCGCGCCCTGACCGGCGTGACCGACCGGGAACGCGAGGTGCTCACCCTCGTCGGCCGCGGGCTGTCCAACGCCGAGATCGCCGAGGAGCTGCACATCAGCGCGGCGACCGCCAAGGCGCACGTGGCACGCCTGTTCAGCAAGCTGCACGCGCGCGACCGGGTGCACCTGGTCATCGCGGCCTACGAGTCCGGTCTGGTGACCCCGCCCGGCTGAGGCGGTGCCGGCGGATCGAGGCGACAGTTTCGGGGAAGGTGTCCCCTCGGCGCGGGCTGAGGCGACACTTTCCCCGAAACTGTGCGGATCTTGACGGACCGGCGCGCCCGCGTCACGTCGGGCCGGTCCGGCCCTGGCGTTCCGCGAGCCACCACCGACGGACCAGCACCGCGCTGGCGATCAGTCCGAGTCCGGCGGGCGCGGCGGCGAACCAGTTCACGTCGTCCGGCGAGGTGACTGCGGCACCGACGGCGGCGTAGCCGAACGCGGTGGGGGCGGAGGCGATCACGCTGCCGGCGAGGAACGGCAGCACCCGGGCCCCGGTGGTGCCGTAGCCGTAGCTGACCAGACCGAAGCCGGCGATCGGCAGCAGCCGCACGGTGATCACCCCGAGGACGCTCTGCCGGGCGAACCAGCCGTCCAGCCGGGCGAGCCGGCCGCGGACGCGGTCGGCCACGAACTCCCGGCCGAGCAGCCGGCCGACCGCGAAGCCGATCGCCGCCGCCAGCGACGCGGCCCCGAGGGCGTACGCGGCGCCCTCCAGCGCGCCGAACAACGCACCGGAGGCGAGGGTGACGAAGGTCCGGGGCACGAGTGCGACCAGCAGCACCGCCCCGCCGACGACCGCCGTCGCCGGGGCGTACGCGCCGAGCCGGTCGGCGTGCCCCGGCAGGTCCTCCAGGTCCGGCCGCGGCGCGAGCAGCGCGACCGGCGTGAGGACCGCGAGCAGGAGCAGCAGCAGGGCGAACCGGAGCGCGGACGGCTCCCGCAGCAGCCGCCGGACGGCCGACGGCTCCCGCAGGAACCGCCGGACGGCGGGGATCACGGCCTGGCGGCGGAGCCGTCCGCGCTCCGGTTCGCCCTGCTGCTGCTCCTGCTCGC
>NZ_JBFAMU010000606.1:0-2700 GCF_040656655.1 Micromonospora sp. NPDC049799 | reverse complement strand
ATGCCTGCCCGACCGAGGAGACCCGCCACCGCAGGGACGCTTGACAGCCACCATTGAGACTCGTCCGGTAGGGCGCTCCACCTTGTCACCCTGGCGCTGGCCCGCTCCACGGTTTGTGGGTCGACGGTGGACGGGATGGCACGAGAGTGGGGGCTCATTCGGCGATAGTCGCCGCTGCTTCGGGAGCCCACCGGGTCAGCCACTGCACGATTGCCGCCGGGTCTTGCAGTTCCAGGTCACCGTCGGATTCCCACCTGAGCCAGCCTTGACGAAGGAGACCGATCGCGGTCAACCGCGCATCGTCAGGTCCGAGCAGTTCGAGCCATAGATCGGGCCACTGCATCCAGTCCATGACCTTGGTGTCCGGTCGCAGTGCCAGCGCTGCTCGCAGTTGGATCAGCGCCTCGGGGTCACGCTGGTCAGCGAGGACCGGACGACGGTCGCGGCGCTTGCGAGCTGGTTGACCGGGCCCGGTCGAGTCGAAGACGCGGACCCGAGTCGCCGTGTCCAAGGTCGCGGCCACTACGTCAAGAAGATCCCTGATCACGCCGTCATTCTCGTCGTGGGATGACGCGACGACCAGCAGGGAGCAACGAGCCCTCGCCGTGGCTCCTGGTCCTGCCGGTCCGCATCTGGTCCGCAAGAGGTCGGCGGATGGCGGGGGAGTGCTGTGAGATGTCGAGAGGTGTTTCCGCTGCTAGACCGCCATGTGGCCAGGTCGGCGGGACGGGCAATTTGATCTCATAATCCCTCGGTCGCGGGTTCGAGTCCCGCCCGCCCACCAAGGCAAACCCCTGTTCAGCCATGCTGCCGACGACCCGGAGACACCGGGTTGTAGAACTGCCGGACATGCCGCTTGGCAATGATGTCGCCCGGCACGTATCGGTGAGCGATCATGTTTCGCTTGTCGATGAATGTGTCCAGCGCCGAGACCGGGCTGGCAATCCAGCCCCAACCACCATGATCACCATGGCCTCTCAGCCTCAGTAGTCCGACTTCTCGCCTGCCGCCTCGACGCGGAACGCGGGGTACTGCGCCGCGATGGCCGCGAACTCGGCCAGGGGTGCGTGCCGGTCGACGGGGACGTGCGGCCGGGCTCCGGGTACCGTCGCCAGGTACCGCTTGAGGATCGGTGCGCGCTCGTCGACCGGCACCTCGACCAGCCGGCAGGCCCGGGCCCGCCCGTGCCGGATGGTCACCAGCCCGTCGGCCGCCCGTACGTTGCGGACCCAGTTGCAGTTCTCGCCCAGCATCGATACCAGATACCAGTCGCCCCGCCAGTCGGCCATGCCCAGCGGGAACCGGGTCAGTCGTCCGCTACGGCGTCCGGCGACCTCCAGTGTCACCCAGCGCCGGGTTAGCAGGCCGGCACCGTGTACAGCCGCCCACACCCGGGCGAACCGGCGGGCCGTTGCATTGCCGCGGCCCCCCACGTACATCGCGCGAATGGCGTTCTCGGACAACGGCCAGCTCCCCAACTTCGCCACCACATCCTCCTTCGACCGGTCTGGCCTATCCGGGCTTCAGGGTTGGCGATCGCGGGTGGAAAATGCAGGGTACAAGGTCCCGGTCACCCCGACCGTTCATCCTCGGTAGTGGCTGGTAACAGGGGTGGACGACGGCTCGCTCCTGACCGTGGACGGTCCGCATCGGGTCGAGGAACTCGTTACCGGTGCGCCGGATGAGCTGCGCAAACTCATCGGTAGCGGATCACCGGCGATTGTGGCGACGTGGTTCAAGCCCTCCACCTGCACACCCTGCCCGGCGCTCGGCCGGAGGGTTCCCCCTGGGATCCGGCGATCTCATCGGGGCTCGGCGGTGCGCCACCAATCCTTGCCGTCGGTCGCCTCGCCGGACCAGAACTCCAGCAGGTCACCGGGGGCGAGCCCGAGGGCTCGCTCGATCTCCCCGGGGGTGAGGTTGCGCAGCGACTCGGACAGTGACCGGGTCAGGTCCAGCCAGTACCCGCGCAGCGTGGACTCGCTGACGTACAGCTGCTTGGCGACCTGGGCGTAGCTCAGGCCTCGGGCGCGGCCGTGCAGGAGCTGGCGCTGGCGCTCGCTGAGCAGGGTGATGCAGTCGCGCCGGACCAGGACCTCCAGGATCCCGACGACGGCCTGCGGCACGACGGTGCCGCCGGCGGCCGCCTCGAGGAACAGCTGCTGGGCCCTGGCCGTCGGCAGCGCCTTGGAGACCACGCCGCAGGCGCCCGCCGCGATGCAGGCGGCCAGGACGAATCGGCGCTCCTCCTGGCTGTAGACGCAGACCCGGTAGCCGCTGGTGGTCAGCGTGCGGATCGCGGCGATGCCCTGCCGGACGTCGGGCTGTTGCTCGAGGTTGGCCAGGTGCAGGTCGAGCACGACGAGGTCGGCCTCCGGGCGGCGGCGCACCAGCTCCTCCACCGTCGCCACGGCGGCGACGACGTCAAGGTCGGTCATAAGCAGCCCCACCGACTCGCGGATCAGCGACGCGTCGTCGACGACGGCGACCGTGGGCCTCATGCGGCATCCCTGACGGCGTCGTGATCGCCGCACGCGGCCGAGCGTGCGTGGCACGAGATCGTCACGGTGGTGCCGGAACCCACCGCGGACTCGACGTCGACGTCGAGTCCGCGCCGCCGCATGTTCTTAGGCTACACCCGCCGCATCGCCCACGACGCCCACACCACGCGGGCCCGCGCCCCCGAACTGGCCCGTCGCG
>NZ_JBFAMU010000605.1:0-2720 GCF_040656655.1 Micromonospora sp. NPDC049799 | reverse complement strand
CACGGGAGGTCAGCCGCCGGCGGGCGGGCCCGGCACCGGGCGGTCGGCGAAGGAGGCGACCGTGCGGTCCGCGTACGCGCTGACGTCGCCGGTCTAAATATTTATCTTCATAACCATACTGGCGGGACCGGTGTTCCCGGACCGGCGGGCGGTGACCCGTCCGCCCCGGGCACCGGTCGACGCGGCGCGCCCCGACGCCGCTCGCACCCCTCCACCCCAAGGAGTGCGCCACATGGCAACCACCGTCCGCCGGATGCTCACCTGGCTCGGCGCCGCGGCCCTCACCGCCGTCGCCGTGCTCGTCGGTCCGACCGCCGCGCAGGCCGCCACCCCGGCCTGGCCCACCCTGAGCAGCGGCACGTCCGGCGCCAACGTCACCTCCGCCCAGTTCCTGCTCCGCCACCACGGACGGACGCTGAGCGTGGACGGCTACTACGGCTCCGGGACCGTGTCGGCCGTCCAGGGCTTCCAGTCCGCCAACGGCCTCACCGCCGACGGCATCGTCGGCCCGCTGACCTGGAGCCGGCTGGTCGTCACCCTCGACGTCGGCGCGAACAACAACGCGGTCCGGGCCCTGCAGACCGCGCTCAACAAGTACGGCCACGGCCTCACCGTCGACGGGGCCTGGGGTACCGCCACCACCAACGCGGTCAACTCCTTCAAGGCCAGCCGGGGCCTCACCGGCGGCACCACCGTCGGCGCCACCACCTGGCAGTGGCTCATCGGCGACGGGCAGGGCGGCGGCAACTATCGCCTCGTCATCGGCAGGTCCGTCCTGCCGCGCAGCGAGTACGACGACCCGCACCACGACTACCCGGCGCTCGACCTGCCCACGTGGACCGGCGTGACGACCTACGCGATCACCGCCGGCACCATCAGCCACGTCGGTGGCGGCTGCGGATACGGCATCGGCATCTCCGGCGACGACGGCGCGTACTACCAGTACTGTCACCTGTCGTCCCGCTCGGTGGCGGCGGGCAGCCGGGTCAGCGCCGGCCAGGTCATCGGGTACACCGGCAACACCGGCAACAGCACCGGGCCGCACCTGCACCTCGAGATCCGCGTCAACGGCGGGAACCGCTGCCCGCAGCAGATGCTGCTGGCGCTCTACGACGGCGCCTCCGTCCCGGCCCCGTCCGCCCTGCCCTCCAGCGGCTGCACCTACTGAGCCGCCGCGCGCCGGCCGGGCGCCCCCTCGCCCGGCCGGCGCCACCCGGTCAGCGGTACGGGTCCACGAGCGCGAGAACGGCCTCCGGGTCCTCGACGTGAGCGTTGTGCCCGAGGCCGGGCAGCGTGGCGACCGGGACGCCGAACTCCTTGAGCTGCGCGTCGGAGACCATCGGGTCGTTCTCGCCCCGGGCCAGCACCACTGGCACGTCGGCAGCGGCCAGCAGTGCCGCCAGGTCGGGCTCTCCCACGCCGAACGCGACCGGGTCCATCGCCAGCCGCCACCGCCCGTCGACCTGCCGCAGACCCGCCTCCACCACGGGATGGTCGGGCGCGAGGAGTCCGGCCAGGCCGGAGACCCGCAGGTAGCGACGGGCGGCCTCGTCCCGGCCGGCGAACCAGGTCACGGGCCGCGCCGCCAGGTCACCGGCCTTCGCCAGCTCCCCGGGTGACCAGACCGCCTTGATGCCCAACCCGACGACCGCGTCCACCGGCAGCCCCGCCGTCCGCGCGGCCAGCGCCAGGCCGACCACGCCCCCGAGGGAGTGCCCCAGCACCACGAGCCGGTCGGTCGGGGCGAGACTCCCGGCCAGCCGGTCGGCCAGCCCCGTGAACGAGTACGCCGGCAGCGGCGGCGACCAGCCGTGACCGGCGAGGTCCGGTGCCAGCCAGCGCCCCGCCCACCGGCGTTCCAGCAGCGGCGCCGAGGGCAGCCACACCTCCCCGGTGGCGCCCATGCCGTGCAGAAGCAGCAGGACGGGACGCCCGTCCCGGTCACCCGATTCATCGACCATGCGCGCAGTCTGCCACCGGCCGGACCGCCCGGGCGAGAGCCGCGACGCGGGTACGACAACGGGCGCCGACCCCCTGCTCGGAGGTCGACGCCCGCGGTGGAGCGCGTCGGTCAGGCGGAGTATCCGCGGGTGGCGGCCCAGTTCGCCAGGTCGATGGCGGTCATCCAGTACGCCGGGGTGGCCGGGTCGGCCGAGTCGGCGATGCGCACCAGGCGGCCGTCGTCGGAGTAGCCGACCACGGCGATGTAGTGGCCGCCGGGGAACGAGTGCCAGCCGCCCTCGGTGTCGGTGGCGGTGCCCGCCACGTTGACCACGACGCCACGGCCGTCGGCGATGGCGGCGACCACGTCGGCCTGGAGCCGGTCCATCTGCGCCGGGGTGGCCGCGCCGCCCGGGATCATCCGGGTGCGGTACGGGTCGCCCTTGACGACGGCGTTGAGGACGCGGGTGGTGTCCTCGGCCGAGTTCGTGCCCATCTCGGTGGTGCCGAGCGGGCCGGCGAGCTGGTCCTGGGTGCGGGCGATGCCGGTGGCGCTCAGGGCGTTCCGGACCGCGGCCGGGCCGCAGTTGAAGTAGGTGGTCTGCGCCTCGTAGTCGTACGCCAGGATCTTGCGCTTCGGCGCCTTCGGGGTCTCCGGCTCGCGGGTCAGGTCCGGGTCCGGCGCGGCGGTGCTGGTGGCGGCGCGCGACGACGTGTCGAGGATGGTCGTCTCCCCGTCCACCGGCACCAGGGCCTTGGGAAGGGTGTCGGTGTACGGG
>NZ_JBFAMU010000604.1:0-2730 GCF_040656655.1 Micromonospora sp. NPDC049799 | reverse complement strand
GGGCGCCCATCCGTTCCCGGGCGGCCTCCCGGTTGGCCAACTGGGCCCGGTGCTCGCTGGCCGCCACGGTCAGCACACCGTCGACCAGCCGTCCGGCGAGCCGCTCCAGGGCCCGGGCGCGCAGCGACGCCGGGATGCCGGGCGACGTGCCGAGGTCGAAACTCAGCTCGACCCGGGAGTCGGTGGTGTTGACGCCCTGCCCGCCGGGGCCGGACGAGCGGGAGAAACGCTCGCGCAGCTCGGCGGCGGGAACCACCCACCGGTCGGTCACCCGCAGTCCGTCGTCCACACCCCGAGGCTAGCGCCCGAGGCGCCCGTCGGGCGTCGCACCGGGTGCGGTCAGCGGGCCACCCGGGTCGTCGTCACGGACACCGACGGGGTCGGTGACGGGTCCACGGCCGGCTCGTCCGAGTCGGCCGCGGCGTACGCGACCGCCCCGACCAGCAGCAGCGCGATCACCCCGATCTTCGTGGTGACCACCTTGATCAGCAGCCACGCGGCGCGACGGGCGCCGGGCACGGTCTTTTTCGCGGTCTGGTAGTCGGTCCACCCACGTCGTGCGCGGGCGTACGACGACCCCACACCGGTTCCGATGATCAGGCCCATCAGCAGGAGGGCCGCGATGACAGGACGCTCCACCCACGCCAGTATCCATACTCAGCGTAATATTTCCATGGTCCGATCCCTGGACGCCGGAAATCCGACAGTTTTCACGTTCCCGGCGTGGCCGGACGGTGACGGTGCGCCGCTCAGCCGCCCTTTCCGATGATCGTGTCGGCGGTCTGCTGGACCTGGTCGATCGGAATGGCGAATCCGATGCCGATCGAGCCGTTGCCGTCGATGGTGGCGATGGCGGTGTTGACGCCGACCACCTCGCCGCGCGCGTTCACCAGCGGGCCGCCGGAGTTGCCGGGGTTGATCGAGGCGTCCGTCTGCACGGCGGTGTGCCGGTTGTCGCCGAGGCGTACCTGACGGTCCAGCGCGCTCACGATCCCGGCGGTGACCGTGCCGGGCAGTCCGAGCGGGGATCCGACCGCCAGCACCGGCTCGCCGACCCGCGTCGCACCCGGCTTCGCCAGCGGCAGCGGTGCGAGTCCCGACGACGGTGGCACCCGGAGCACCGCCAGGTCGCTGCGCGGCTCCCGACCGACGACCTCGGCGGCGAGCCGCCGCCCGTCCGGCAGCTCCACGGTCACCGGGCCGCCCCGCCCCCGGGCCAGGATGTGGTCGTTGGTGATGATGTGCTGCTGGTCGTCGACGGCGAAGCCCGACCCGGTCGCCGAGGCTCCCCCGCCGCTGCCGACCAGCACGGACACCACGCCCGGCACGGTCTTCCCGGCGGCGGTGACGAGCTCCGCCGGCACCGCGGCGGCCGAGGCCGCCGCCGGCCCGGGGGTACCGTCCCGGCTGGCCACCACACCGCCGGCCAGCGCACCCGAGGTCGCGGAGATCGCCACCACGGCCAGCACGGCGAACAGCCGGCCGGGCCGTCGTCCGCCCGGATCGCGGTCCGATCCGGGTCCGTCCCACCGCGACCGCCCGTCCGGATCCAGCTCGGGCGAGATGAACCAGGGGCCGCGCGGCTCGCCCAGCCCGGTCTGCACTGCCATGCGTACGCTCCTCACGTGTTCCCGCTCGACGATGGCCGTACGGCTCAGGGCAGTCGGGAGAACCACCGCATCGACCCGAACGCCGCGCCCATGGCGAACATCAGCCCGAGGCCGATGAACCGGGCGGACACGTCCTGCCGCACGGTGCGGTACCCGACCGAGCTGCCGATGTCCTCGTAGACCTGCTGCAGCTCGTCACTGGTGCTCGCCTCGTGGAACAGGCCGCCGGTCTCCTCGGCCACCGCCCGCAGGGTCTGCCCGTCCACCGGAACCTGGATCGGCCGGCCGCCCCGGTCGACGAAGCCCGACGGGGTGCCGAAGGAGATGGTGTGCACCGGGACCTTCATCTCGACGGCGTCCGCCGCGGCCTCCATCGGGTCCATCCCGGACGTGTTCGCGCCGTCGGAGAGCACGATCACGCGGGCCGGCGGCGGGTTCTCGGCCGCCTGGCCGTCGAAGCCCTTGACCGCGCCGAGCGACGTGTTGATGGCCTCGCCGATGGCGGTGCCCTGGACGCCGGTGGCGCCCTCCACCAGCCGCTCGATCCCCTCGTGCAGGGCCTCCCGGTCGGTGCCCGGCGGCACCAGCACCGCCGCGCTACCGGCGAACGCGACCAGACCGACGTTGAACTCCTCGGGCAGCCCGTCGACGAACCGGCGGGCGGCGTCCTTGGCGGAGGTGAGCCGGTCCGGTTCGACGTCGCGCGCGAGCATCGACGTGGAGACGTCGACCGCGACCATCACGGTGGCCCGTTCCCGGGGTACGCGCACCTCGGCCGTGGGTCGGGCGAACCCGACCACCAGCAGCGCCAGCATGGCCAGGAACAGTCCGGCCGGCACGTGCCGTCGCCAGGCCGGCCGCTGCGGGGCGACGCGGTCCAGCAGCCGCAGGTTGGTGAAGCGGACCGCGTACCGGCTGCGTCGGCGCTGCATCAGCAGGTAGCCGACCACCAGGGCGAGCACCCCGAGCAGCAGCCACAGCCGGACCGGTGACTGCCAGCTCACGCGACACCTCCCCGGGCTGCGCCGGCCGGAGCCGCGGCCAGCCGGCGCTGGGCGTGCACGTGCCGCACGATGTCGGCGCCCCAGTCCCGGTCCGTCCGCAGTGGCAGGTGGGCCGC
>NZ_JBFAMU010000603.1:0-2752 GCF_040656655.1 Micromonospora sp. NPDC049799 | reverse complement strand
GTCGCCGGTACGGCAACCTGGTGCTGGTCGCCGGTCGGACCGAGCCACCGGTGCCGGACCTGACCCGCCGCGCCGCCGGGGACTGGTTCCCGGGCAGGGTGCTGGCCGGCACGGAGCTGGACCGCTTCGCCGGTGGCGCGCCGGTGGTCCACGACGCCGACGCCACCGACTCGACGCCGCCCCCGCCCGGAATTTTTTCCGTGGGCCGTTGATCCGATCGACTGCCGCCTCCGTATCATCCGTCGGCAGGCCCGTGGGGGGCGGCCGATGTGATCGGATTCCCGGAGGTCTGCATGCATGCGGTGGCGGCCGGCTGGCACGGGGACAGGGTTCGGCCGGGCTGGATGTCCGCGCGCTCCCAGTCCCGGCCGAGCGCTTCTGCTCGCGGGGTCGACGCCCGCCCCGACCCTCGTCAGAATGACCCGGTGCCGCCCCGACCCGCGCCCGGACGTCACCAGGCACCACCGTCCACCGAGTCCAGTCACTCCGACCAGCTGATCCGGCTGCTCTACGCCGAGCACGCCGGTCCGCTGCTGGCCTTCGTCATGCGGCTCACCGGCGGTGACCGGCAGCGCGCCGAGGACATCGTGCAGGAGACGCTGCTGCGGGCGTGGCGCAACGCGCACCGGCTCGGCGCGCAGGGGCAGGGTTCGCTGCGGCCGTGGCTGGTGACGGTGGCCCGGCGGATCGCCATCGACGAACACCGCAGCGAGCAGGCCCGGCCCGCCGAGACGTACGACCGGGACCTCACCGCCTTCGCCGAGGCGGACAGCACCGACCGGGTGCTGCGCACGATGACCGTGGCGGACGCCCTGCGTACGCTCAGTCAGTCGCACCGGGAGATCCTGGTCTCGACCTACTTCCGGGGCCGGACGGTCCCGGAGGCCGCCGAGGAGCTGGGCCTACCGCTCGGCACCGCCAAGTCACGGGTCTACTACGCGCTGCGCGCCCTGCGCACGGCTCTGCAGGAACGGGGGGTGACGGAATGAGCCGGGCAGACCACATGGACGTCGCCGCGTACGCGCTCGGGGTACTGGACGAGCACGACACGGAACGGTTCGAGGAGCACCTCGCGACCTGCTGGGCGTGCGCCGCGGAGCTGGAGACGATGGTCCCGGTGGTGGGCATGCTCTCTGGCATCGACGGCGAGACGATGACGGCGCTGGAGCAGACGCAGACCGACCCGGCCCTGCTGGACCGGACGCTGGTCGCGGTCCGCGCCCACCGGCGGAAGACGCGGTTCCGGCAGTTGCTCGCCACGGCCGCCGCGGTGGTCGTCTTCGGTGGGCTGACCGGGGTCGGCTTCGCCAGCGTCACCCGGGACAGCGCGCCCGACGTGGAGGCCCTGCCGACCACCAGCGCGCCCGCGAGCCCGCCCGTGACCCGCGCCGGTCAGCCGGGCGACCCGGGCATCGGCGGACCGACCCCGATAGAGGGCAAGCAGCGCAACGCCACCGACACTACGACCGGTGTGGAGGCGACGTTCTTCGTGGCGTCGAAGGAGTTCGGCACGGGGGTGAACTTCACCCTCTCGAAACTGCCCGGCCCGCGCGTCTGCCGCCTGGTGGTGGTGCGGAAGAACAGCACGTCCGAGATCATCTCCACCTGGTCGGTACCGGGCGGCGGCTACGGCACCAGCACGAACGCCACCCCCCTGACACTGGCCGCCTCCACATCGACGCCGACCAGTGAGATCAAGCACTTCCAGGTGCAGTCGGTGGACGTCAACGGGGTGGCGAGCCCGCTGGTTACGGTTACCCCGTCCTGACCCGTACAACGCGGATTGGCGCCGGCCACATTGGCCGGCGCCAATCCGCCGTTCGCGTCTTCACCGGCTCCTCGTGCCGACCTACGGATATCCGGGCCATTCGGTTCAACTCATACGAGTGAAATTGACCACTGTCGTCGATTCAACCTTGACAGCAAGCCTCCCGTATTACCCGGTGAACTGCCAAGAATGAGGAGGGCACGTGGCACAGATGAAGCGGACCGTCATCGTCGCGAGCGCGATGGTCGCACTTACGGCCTGCGCTCCCGCGGGTTACGACGGGGCGAACGCGGGCGCGGCCGAGCCGGTCGCCGTCGCCGCGGCCGAACCCACCGCGTCGGTCGAGGCCGAGGCGTCGGCGGCACCCGAAGCGTCCGCGGAGGCTCCGCCGCCCGCCGACGTCGACCTCACCGACGAGCTCAACGGCAAGAAGGTCGCCCGGATGGGCAGCGTGGTCACCGACCAGGACGGCTGGATCCTCTACCGCTTCGACAAGGACACCAACGACCCGGCGGCGTCGAACTGCGTCGACAAGTGCGCCGAGGTGTGGCCGCCCGCGCTGACCGACGGAAGCCCGCAGCTCAACGGCATCTCCGACGACAAGGTCGGCACCATCACCCGGCAGGACGGTACCCGGCAGATCACGCTGGACGGCTGGCCGCTGTACCGCTACATCGGTGACAAGAAGCCCGGCCAGTGGAAGGGCCAGGGCGTCGGTGGCACCTGGTTCGTGGTGGCCCCGGACGGCAAGAAGAACCTGACCTGCCTGCCGACCGGCACCCCCAAGCCCGTCGCCCCGCCGGCCGACGACGCCGAGGCCGAGAGCGGCGGATCCGACTACTCGTACTGACGGCACCAGTGAGGCACGGTGGCCGGTCGCAGCTGGGAGGGCGCGGCCGGCCACCGCCGGATCCGGGTGCGGGGCGTACCGGCAACGTCTCCGCCCGGCCCGCGGCGTCGGCCCGTACCGCGGGCCGGCGCCGC
>NZ_JBFAMU010000602.1:0-2758 GCF_040656655.1 Micromonospora sp. NPDC049799 | reverse complement strand
GGCCGCCTCGACGCGCGCCACCAGCTCGGCGTCCGGGGCGACCAGGCCGGGGCGGCGGTTGGCCCAGGTGACGGCGCCGGCGGTCGTGGCGAGGGCGGCCGTGCCCGCGATCCCGCCGAGCAGGCGACGCCGGGTGAAGGTGCGACTCATGACGGCTCCTCGGTCTGACGGGGACGGTCCAGGCGAACGTCGGGTGGTGTCGGGGCCGAGTCTGGCCGTCCCGGCCCCGCCGCTCGGGGCGATTCGTCACCGACGCCCTCATCGGGTGGTCGCCTCGCTGTTCTCTCCCCTTCAGGCTGCCCCTCTGCGGGAGGCTCGGTAACGGCGGAAGGCCCCGTCGCCCAGGGACGAAGGTCCCTACCCCCTGGGGGTACTTGCCTTATACCCCCTAGGGGTATAGCTTGCTTGTGGAGGTGGACGGGATGAAAGACGAACACACGACACACGGCGGCACCGCGGGCGCCATGGCGCAACACGCCGCCGGGCACGACGCCCACGGCGGCCACGGCGGGGGGCATGATCCCCAGGCAGGTCACGGGGGCGGGCACGACAAGCACGCCGGTCACGACCCGGAGCAGTTCCGGCGCAAGTTCTGGCTGAGCCTCGCGCTGACCCTGCCGATCGTGGTCACCAGTCACATGGTCATGGACTGGTTCGGCTACTCACTGGAGTTCCCCGGGATCGACCTGGTCGGCCCGGTCCTCGGATCCTTCGTCTTCTTTTACGGGGGCTGGCCGTTCCTCGTCGGCGGCGTCCGCGAGGTCCGGGACCGGGCCCCCGGCATGATGCTGCTGATCTCGATGGCCATCACGGTCGCGTACGCGGCCTCGCTGCTCACCAGCCTCGGCGCCTTCGACCTGGACTTCTGGTGGGAGCTGGCCGCCCTGGTGACGATCATGCTGCTGGGCCACTGGCAGGAGATGAAGGCGATCGGCCAGGCGCAGGGAGCGCTGGCCGCCCTGGCCGCGCTGCTGCCCGACGACGCCGAGCGGATCGCCGACGACGGCGCCGTGACCCGGGTCCCGGTGGCCGACCTGCGCGTCGACGACGTGGTGCTGGTCCGCTCCGGTGGGCGGGTGCCCGCCGACGGGCGGATCGTCGACGGCGCCGCCGAACTGGACGAGTCGATGATCACCGGGGAGTCCCGGCCGGTGCCGCGCGGCGTCGGCGACCGCGTGGTCGCCGGCACGGTCGCCACCGACTCGTCGCTGCGGGTCCGTGTCGACGCCGTCGGCGAGGACACCGCGCTGGCCGGGATCGGCCGGCTCGTGGCCCAGGCGCAGGCCAGCAGCGGCCGGGCCCAGGTGCTCGCCGACCGGTTCGCGGCGATGCTGTTCTACATCGCCACGGCCGCCGCGGTGGTCACCTTCGTCGTCTGGTGGGCCGTCGGCAACGTGGACGACTCCGTGGCCCGCGCCGTGACGGTGCTGGTGATCGCCTGCCCGCACGCCCTCGGGCTGGCCATTCCCCTGGTGATCGCCCTGTCCACCGCGCTGTCGGCGAAGGCGGGCGTCCTGGTGAAGGACCGGCTGGCGCTGGAGCGGATGCGGACCGTCGACGCGGTGCTGTTCGACAAGACCGGCACGCTCACCAAGGGACAGCACACCGTCACCGGCATCGCCGCCGCGGGCGGGACGACGGAGGACGAGGTGCTCCGGGTCGCCGCCGCCGTCGAGGCGGACAGTGAGCACCCTCTCGCCAAGGCGATCGTCGCGGTGGCGTCCGAGCGCGGCCTGCGGGCCGTCGCCCGCGACTTCCGGTCGCTGACCGGCCGGGGCGTACAGGCCGTCATCGACGAGACGACCTGGGCGGTCGGCGGCCCCGCCCTCCTTCGGGAGCGTGAGGTGACCGTGCCGGACGAGCTGACCACCGCCGCCGAGAGTTGGTCGAAGCGAGGTGCCGCCGTGCTGCACCTGGTCCGTCTCGCCGACGGCGACCGACCGGTCGCGGTCGGCGCGTTCGCCCTCGAGGACGAGGTCCGGCCGGAGGCCCGCGCCGCCATCGCCGAACTGCGGGAGCAGGGCATCAAGAAGATCGCCATGATCACCGGCGACGCCCGGGCGGTCGCCGAGGCCGTCGCCGCCGACCTCGGGTTCCGGCCCGGCGTCGACGAGGTCTTCGCCGAGGTCCTGCCGGCCGACAAGGACCGGGCGGTCGCCGAGCTGCAGAGCCGGGGCCTGACCGTGGCGATGGTCGGCGACGGGGTCAACGACGCACCGGCCCTGGCCCGCGCCGACGTCGGCCTGGCCATCGGCGCCGGCACCGACGTGGCGATCGAGTCCGCCGGGGTGATCCTCGCGTCGTCGGACCCGCGCGGCGTCACCGGCGTGATCCGGCTGTCCCGGGCGGCGTACCGGAAGATGGTGCAGAACCTGGCCTGGGCCGCCGGCTACAACGTGGTGGCGATCCCGCTCGCCGCGGGTGTCCTCGCCTGGGCCGGGTTCACCCTCAGCCCGGCGGTCGGGGCGGTGCTGATGTCCGCCTCGACGATCGTGGTGGCCGTCAACGCCCAACTGCTGCGCCGGGTCCGGCTGACCCCCGACGAGAGCTGACACCGGCACCGGGCCCGGTCGGGACGCACCGACCGGGCCCCGCCGCGCGTCCGGCGATACGGCACGATGGCGTGGTGCCTCGACGACGCGTGGACCTGACGTGACCGCCGTCGCGGTGGTGGCCTTCGGCCTCGCCTGGTGGCTCGGTCTGTACCTGATCGCCCGCAACCCCCGGGAGCCGGTCCTGCGCCGCGCCGGGGCGGGCC
>NZ_JBFAMU010000601.1:0-2766 GCF_040656655.1 Micromonospora sp. NPDC049799 | reverse complement strand
CCCGAGGACGGGCGCTGCTGGAACAGGCCCTGCGAGTCGTGGTCGTTGCGCTCACCCAGGTGACCCAGGTTCTCCAGCTTCGACTCCTGCAACGCCGTCGCGATCGCCACCACGGCGGCACGCTCGTCCATGTCGGCCTTCTTCGTCGCCGCGATGATCGCCTTGACGTTGCCGACCTGCTCATCCGACAGGTCGATGCGCGACTGCTTGCCCTGCACACCGTGCGGGACCAGCTTGCCGGTGTCCGGCTTGTCGGCCTGCACCGCGACGGTCGTCGACTCGACCGGGCCGGCGGCCATGGTGGTGACCGGACCGGCGACCATGCCACCGGCGAAGGCCAGACCAGCGATACCCAGAACGCTCTTACGCATGATCGTGTTCATCGGAGAAGCTCCTCGGGGGTTGGCGCCCTACCGGCCAATGGGGGGAAGCCACAGCAGGGCGCAAGCACCGTCCGGCGCTCGGAGAAATCAGATCGGCACGCTCACCGAGCAGGGGGTTGCTCGTCCGCGGTGCCAGGGGATGTAACGACCGGCTGCCCGCCGTCATTCCGGGGGCCGGGGACCCGCGGGTCGCGCGTCCTGCTCGATCGTCCGCCATGTGTAACGACCCCCGGCCGGCCACGATTCCGCCGCCAGGATGCCCCCGGTCACACGCGAACCGGACGCCACGGACAGGCACCCCAGACGCGACCGGCCGGCCCCCGTTGCGGGGACCGGCCGGTCGGATAGTGCTGGTGTCACCAGAGCTGGGAGACGATGTCCGCCGCCTGCTCCTCCCACTGCGCGTACGCGTACGGGAAGGCCGAGACCTGCACCGTCTGCGCGGCTGCGGTCAGCGGCAGGTCCTTCCAACCGCCGACGTTCTTGAGCGCGGTGAAGAACGCCGTCGCCGAGTACTCCGGGTCGGTGATCTGCTCAGGCGTACCCCAACCCGACGACGGGCGCTGCTGGAACAGGCCCTGCGAGTCGTGGTCGTTGTAGGCGCCGAGGTGACCCAGGTTGTAGAGCTTCGACTCCTGCAGCGACGTGGCGATGCCGATCACCGCGCCCCGCTCGCCGACGCCGGTCTCCTTGGCCACCTCGATGATGGCCTTGGCGTTCTCGCGCTGCGCGTCGTCCAGCGGGATCCGGGACTGGGCACCCTCGACCCCGTGCGGGATCAGTTCGTCCCGGGTGGGCTTGCCCGTGTCCGGCTTGCCGGTGGTGACGCCGGTGGTGAGGCCCGACTCGCCGGTCACCGCCTCGTCTCCGTCGCGGCCCGTGGCCTTGTCGATCGCGGCCACGGCACCCTCGTGGGGCCCGCTGACCACCGGGGCGGCCACGGCGGTCGGCCCGAGGGCCAGTGCGCCGAGGGCGGCCACGCCGGCCACGCTGAATGTGAGCTTGCGGTTCGAGTCCTTCGCGATGGCCGTGAGCCATCGAGTGAAGTCGTCCTTCACGATGTGCCCTTTCGGTCAGGCGAAGCGCTCCGGAATGAGCACTCCTCGGGGGAACTGCGGCGCCGGAGGGGGTTTGGGTTCCGGCGGTACGGGGGACACAACCAGCTTGCACCCGGCGAACATTCCGGGATGCGGGGCCGGCGCGGGGGCTGCGGTCCAGGTCACGCCGGATCTGGGGACGGTCGCACCCAGCCGAAGGCACCGTGATCGATAACGGACGTCGGGGGCGTTCGACGCGAGTGCGGGCCGACGGGGTCAGCGGGCGCGCGGGGTTCCGTACCGGACGAGGACGTGCCAGAGCTGCTTGAGGTGCTGGAGGGTGACCTCGACGGGGCCCCGGTCGGCCCACCGCTCCGGATGGGTGACCAGCGAGGCGGCCGCGCGGCCGACCAGCGCCGCGTCCACCGGGTCGCCGGGTCGGGCGAACTCGGCGTGCACCCGGGCGGCGAAGGGCGGGATCGCCGGTCCCCGGAACTCCGGGTCGATCCCGTCCACCGGCAGTTCGAAGCCGGCGTGCCGGCGCAGCGGGACACCGTGGTGACGGGCGATCCGCTCCAGGACCCCGCCGACGTCGGTGCCGTCGAAGGACGGGTCCACCACCAGCGCCTCGACGTCCCTGGCGAGGTTCACCTCACCGTGTATCTGCGCCTCGACGTAGTCGTCCAGGGCGCGACCGGCGGGGCGTACCCCGTCGGGTCGGTCCGCCGCCGCGCGGGCCGCGACCTCGGCGGCGTCCTCACGACGCCGCAGCACCGCACGGACCAGGCCGACCAGGTCGGTCCGTACGCCGAGGGCCGTGCCGGTGCCGGCCGTCGTCGTGAGCAGGGCGGCGAGCACCGCCTCGAACACGTCGACCGTGCCGAGGTCCCGGGGCCCCAGGTGGCTGTCGCCGAAGCAGAACGTGGTGCGCGCCAGCACCTCGGGGCGCAGCAGCAGGTGGCAGGACCCGAACCGGGGGCAGGCGCCGTCGGGATGGTCGAGCAGGTTCAGGCCGCCGTACACCGGCCGGTCGGCGGGCACGACGCCGGACGCCTGGTACGCGCCGCCGAACAGGGTCTCCTCCCAGCGGTCCCGGTCCCCACCCGGGTACGCGGTGAGCCCACCGCCGGAGATGCCGGTGACGAACTGGCTGCGGTAGACGCCCTCGGCGAGCAGCGCATCGGCGACCGTCCGACCGTCGGCGCGCACCCGGTCGGGATGAAAGTTCACCGTGAGGCGGCCGTGCCGGCCGATCGCCGCGATCAGTTCCTCGGGGCGGTGCGAAACGCCCGAGCCGGCGAGCGCCCGCGCGATCGCCGCCAGCGCGGCCGGCCGGTCCCGCAGGG
>NZ_JBFAMU010000600.1:0-2772 GCF_040656655.1 Micromonospora sp. NPDC049799 | reverse complement strand
GGCCACCGTGTCGTGGTCACCGGCGGACCCGACGAGCGCGACCTGACCGCCCACGTCGCCGGTGACGTCGCGGTGGACCTGGGTGGCCGGACA
This sequence comes from Micromonospora sp. NPDC049799, assembly GCF_040656655.1. NCBI lineage: Bacteria > Bacillati > Actinomycetota > Actinomycetes > Micromonosporales > Micromonosporaceae > Micromonospora > Micromonospora sp. NPDC049799. The sequence continues at coordinate 2,679 of NZ_JBFAMU010000600.1, read as the reverse complement.
CCACTGCCGGCCCTCGCCCGGGTGCTCGCCCGCGCCCGGTGCCTGGTCGTCGGCAACACCGGCCCCGGACACCTGGCCGCGGCGGTCGGCACGCCGGTGGTGAGCCTCTTCGCCCCGACAGTCCCCTTCGGACAGTGGGGCCCCTGGGGCGTGCCGACCGTACGCCTCGGCGACGCCGCCGCCCGGTGCCGCGACACCCGTGCCGCAACCTGCCCGATCCCCGACCATCCCTGCCTCACCGGGCTCGACCCGGGCGAGGTGGTGGACGCGGTGCGCCTGTTGACCCCGTCCACCTGACCCCACCCGAGACACCTGCTGAGGAGAGGCATGAACATTCTGCTCTGGCACGTGCACGGCTCCTGGACGACCTCGTTCGTGCACGGCAAACACCGCTACCTCATCCCGGTCACCCCCGACCGCGGCCCCTACGGCCTCGGCCGCGCCCGCACCTACCCCTGGCCCGACACCGCCGTCGAGATCACACCCGAGCAGCTGCGGTCCACCGACGTCGACCTCGTCATCCTCCAACGCCCCGAAGAGATCGACCTCACCACGCAGTGGACCGGCCGCACCCCCGGCCGCGTCCTCCCCGCCATCTACGTCGAACACAACACCCCCAAAGACGGCAACGTCCCCAACAGCCGCCACCCCCTCGCCGACCGCGACGACCTCCTCATCGCCCACGTCACCCACTTCAACGAGCTTTTCTGGGACACCGGTGCCACCCGCACCACCGTGGTCGAGCACGGCATCGTGCCGCCCCGGGTCGAGTGGACCGGCGAGCTGGACCGTCTCGCGGTGGTGACCAACGAGCCGGTACGCCGCTGGCGGGTGACCGGCACCGACCTCATGCCCCGCTTCGCGCGGGTGGCGCCGCTGGACGTGTTCGGGATGGGGGTCGCCGGTCTGCCGGACGCGCTCGCGCGGGCCCCCGGCGGCGGGCCCGGGCTCGCGGTCACCGGCCACGACGACGTCCCGCAGGACCGGATGCACGCCGAGGTGGCCCGTCGGCGGGCGTACCTGCACCTCTGCCGGTGGACGTCCCTCGGCCTCAGCCTCATCGAGGCGATGGCGATGGGGATGCCGGTGGTGGCCCTGGCCACGACCGAGGCGGTGGACGCCGTGCCGGCCGACGCGGGGGTGCTCTCCACCCGGGTGGACACCCTGGTCGAGGCGACCCGATGGCTCATGACCGACCGCGACGCGGCCTCCCGCCTGGGGGCACGCGCTCGCGACGTGGCGAAGGAACGGTTCGGGCTCGACCGGTTCCTCGCCGACTGGGACCGGCTGATCGAGGAGGAAACATGCGCATCGCGATGATCTCGGAACACGCCAGCCCCCTCGCCGTCCTCGGCGAGGAGGACGCGGGTGGGCAGAACACCCACGTGGCCGAGCTGGCGGCGGCGCTGGCCGGCGAGGGGCACGACGTCCGCGTCTACACCCGCCGCGACTCCACCGCCCTGCCGGAGACCGTCGCCGCCCCGCACGGCTACCAGGTGTGCCACGTGCCGGCCGGCCCGGCCCGGCGGGTGCCGAAGGACGAGCTGCTGCCCTACATGGGCGAGTTCGGGCGCTGGCTGGCCGGTCAGTGGCGCGACGGCGGCTGGACGCCGCACGTGGCGCACGCCCACTTCTGGATGAGCGGTCTGGCCACCCTGCACGCGGGGCGGCGGACCGGGGTGCCGGTGGTGCTGACGTACCACGCACTGGGCACCGTCAAGAAGCGCCACCAGGGCGCCCGGGACACCAGTCCACCCGGCCGGATCGGGTACGAACGGGCGTTGGGCCGGGCCGTGGACCGGGTCATCGTGCAGTGCCAGGACGAGATCGGTGAGCTGCTACGGCTGGGCGTGCCCCGGTCCCGGATGGCGCTGGTCCCCTCCGGCGTCAACGAGGAGATGTTCCGTCCCGACGGTCCGGTGGTCCCGCGCGACCCGGCCCGCCCCCGGATCATCACCGTCGGCCGCATGGTGGAGCGCAAGGGCTTCCAGGAGGTCGTCCGGGCGCTGCCCGCCGTGCCGGACGCGGAGTGCGTGGTGGTCGGCGGCCCGCCGGCCGAGCTGCTGCCCGCCGACGGCTACGCCCGCCGGCTCACCGCCCTCGCCGAGTCGTGCGGGGTGGCCGACCGGGTGAAGCTGGTCGGTGCCGTTCCCCGCGAGGAGATGGGCCGCTGGTACCGGTCGGCGGACCTGCTGGTCGCCGCCCCCTGGTACGAGCCGTTCGGCCTGACCCCGCTGGAGGCGATGGCCTGCGGGGTGCCGGTCGTCGGCACCGACGTCGGGGGCATCTCGGACACGGTGGTGCACGGCCTGACCGGGGACCTCGTGCCGCCCCGCGACCCCCGCACGCTCGGCGCGGCCGTCCGCCGGCTGCTCGCCGACCGGGTGCGCCGGTTCGCGTACGCGACGGCGGCGCTGGACCGGATCCGCAGCCGGTACTCCTGGAAGCGCTGCGCCGAGCAGTTGGGCGCGGTCTACGCCGCGGTCAGCACGGTCGCCCGTCCCGCACCGGCGGTGGCCTGATGAGCCTCTCCCACCTCGACAGTCACCTGGCGAACCTGGCCGCCGCGCTGCTGCCCTACCGACAGGCCGCCGAACGCCTCTCCACCTGGGGCACCGAACTCGCCTGGACCCTGGCCCGAGGCGGACGGCTGCTGGTGGCCGGCAACGGCGGCAGCGC
>NZ_JBFAMU010000599.1:0-2781 GCF_040656655.1 Micromonospora sp. NPDC049799 | reverse complement strand
GTACGCGGGCGGCGCGCGTCGCCCGCGCGAGGAACGTGCCCGGGCGGGCCTGCGCCGGGGTACGCGGAGAGGGAGGCACTGCGATGGAGACCTTCGGCGCCCGGCTGCACCGGGCCATGAGCGAGCGGGGGCCGCTCTGCGTCGGGATCGACCCGCACCCGGGTCTGCTGGCCCGGTGGGGCCTCGACGACGACGTACGCGGGCTCGACCGGTTCGCCGGAACAGTCGTGGAAGCCCTCGGTGACCGGGTCGCGGTGATCAAGCCCCAGTCGGCCTTTTTCGAACGGTTCGGATCCCGAGGTGTGGCCATCCTTGAGTCAACTATCCGACAGTTACGTAACACTGGCTCGCTCGTTGTCGCCGACGTCAAGCGTGGCGACATCGGCTCGACCGTCGCCGCCTACGCCTCGGCCTACCTTGATCCATCGAGTCCGCTGTATGTCGACGCGGTGACCGCCAGCCCGTACCTGGGCGTCGGTTCGCTCGCCCCGATGTTCGAACTGGCGGCCCGGCACGGTGGCGGCGTCTTCGTGCTGGCGTTGACGTCGAACCCGGAGGGTGCCGCCGTCCAGCGTGCGCGGACGGCCGACGGGCGCACCGTCGCGCAGACCGTCATCGACGAGATTTCCCAGCTCAACGCGGGTGCGGAGCCGCTGGGAAGCATGGGTCTCGTGGTCGGGGCGACGGTCGGAGACACCGGCCACGACCTGGCCGGGGTGAACGGCCCGCTGCTGGCACCGGGCCTCGGTGCGCAGGGGGCCACGGCCGCGGACCTGCGCGTCGTGTTCGGGTCGAGCCTGCCCGCGGTGCTGCCGTCGTACTCGCGCGAGGTGCTCGGCGCGGGTCCGGATCCGGCCGCCCTGCGGGCCGCCGCGGACCGCGTCCTGACCGAGTGCCGGGCCGCCCTGGCTGCCCGTTGACTGACTGATGACTCGGTCACTTTCTGTTGATCGACGCGTGCCCACGTTGCCGAAAGCTCCGTTGACCGCTAGTTTTCCCCGCGCTGGGAACCATTGACCCCTTGGTTCACAGCGACACCACGTATCACAGTGCGGCGGTGCGCCCCGCCCGCCGCGATAGGGACCTGAGGAGAACTGGTGCCGCTCCCGTCACTGACCCCTGAGCAGCGCGCAGCCGCGCTGGAGAAGGCCGCGGAGATCCGCAAGGCCCGTGCTGAGCTGAAGGAGCAGCTCAAGCAGGGCAAGACCACCCTCGGAGCCGTCCTCGAGCGTGCCGAGTCCGACGATGTCGTCGGCAAGCTCAAGGTGTCCGCCGTCCTCCAGGCGATGCCGGGCATCGGCAAGATCCGGGCTACCCAGATCATGGAGAAGCTCAAGATCGCTGACAGCCGTCGCCTGCGTGGCCTCGGCGAGCAGCAGCGCAAGGCACTGCTTGGAGAGTTCGCCGCCAACTGAGGCCGGCAGCGTGTAGAAACAAGCAGTGAGCACGGATGACAGGGCGCGCCCGGCGGCTCGGCTCACTGTCCTCACCGGACCTTCGGGTTCCGGCAGGGAGAGTGTCGTCGAGTCGGTCCGGGCGCGTTCCCCGTCCGTGTGGGTTCCGGTGCCGGCCACCACCCGGCCCCGTCACCCGCACGAGGTGGACGGGGTCGACCGGCTCTTCCTGACCCCGGCGGAGTTCGACCGCCGGCTCGCCGCGGGCGAGCTGCTGGAGTGGAGCCGGTTCGGGCCGCACCGGCGCGGCACGCCGTACGAGCCGCTGCGGGCCTGGCTGGACGCCGGCCGGTCGGTGCTGCTGCCCCTGGACCCGCCCGGCGCGCTCCTGGTCCGGTCGGCGCTGCCGAACGTCCGGCTGGTGCTGCTCCACCTGCCCGGGACCGCCCCCGACCCGGCCCTCCACGCGGTCGCGGAACTCGCCGTCGCGCACGACCTGACCGAGCGGGTCGTCGACGAGCTGGTAGGCTTGTTCGGTTCTTCCTTTCTGGCTCCGGCGCGACCGCGCGTGCGCGGTTGACCGCCAGCACCGCGCGCGGTGCGAAAGACGCAGAGGTTAATTCGTGGGATCCATCGCCAACCCCGAAGGCATCACCAACCCGCCGATCGACGAGCTCCTCGAGAAGACGACGTCGAAGTACGCGCTGGTCATCTTCGCGGCCAAGCGCGCGCGCCAGGTCAACGCCTACTACAGCCAGCTCGGTGAGGGCCTGCTGGAGTACGTCGGTCCGCTGGTCGAGACGACCCCGCAGGAGAAGCCGCTCTCCATCGCCATGCGCGAGATCAACGCGGGCCTGCTCACCGCCGAGCCGACCGACCAGCCGTAATCCGCCCGGCACCGATGTCCCCCCGGATCGTCCTCGGGGTCGGTGGCGGCATCGCCGCCTACAAGGCGTGCGAGCTGCTGCGGCTCTTCACCGAGTCGGGTCACCAGGTCCGGGTCGTGCCGACGGCGTCGGCGCTCCGCTTCGTCGGGGCGCCGACCTGGGCGGCCCTGTCCGGGCAGCCGGTCGCCGACGACGTCTGGGCCGACGTGCACGAGGTGCCGCACGTCCGCCTCGGCCAGCAGGCCGACCTGGTCGTGGTCGCGCCGGCCACCGCGGACCTGCTCGCGAAGGCCGCGCACGGCCTCGCCGACGACCTGCTCACCAACACGCTGCTCACCGCGCGGTGTCCCGTGGTGCTCGCCCCGGCCATGCACACCGAGATGTGGGAGCACCCCGCCACGGCGGCCAACGTCGCGACCCTGCGGTCGCGTGGGGTCCGCGTCGTCGAGCCCGCCGTGGGCCGGCTCACCGGGGCCGACACGGGCAAGGGCCGGCTGCCG
>NZ_JBFAMU010000598.1:0-2799 GCF_040656655.1 Micromonospora sp. NPDC049799 | reverse complement strand
CGGCGGGCGAGTCGCGCCGCCCGGTCGAGCACGCCCAGGTCGCCCTGTGGCGGACGGTGCAGGGCGACCGGGCCTGGCGGCGGCTGGAGCCGGGCCTGTGGACCTACGAGCGCACGTTCGGCACGGTGCTCGACGCGCTGGCACCGGACCTGGTCCACGCCCACGACTTCCGCATGCTCGGTGTGGCCGCCCGTGCGGTACGGCGGGCCCGCGACGCCGGCCGCGACGTCCGCCTGGTGTGGGACGCCCACGAGTGGCTGCCCGGGGCCAAGCCCCGGCGCGACAACGTGCGGTGGTTGCCCGCCCACCTGGCCTACGTGCGGGAGTACGTCGGCGCGGTCGACGCCGTGGTCACCGTGTCGGACACCCTCGCCGACCTGCTGCGCGCCGAGCACGACCTGACCGAACCGCCGACCGTGCTGCTCAACACGCCGGCGGTCACCGAGGTCCCGCCCGCCGACGCCCGGCCGGTGCCCGACCTGCGGCAGCTCTGCGGCGTCGGCCGCGACACCCCGCTGCTGGTCTACAGCGGCGCGATGGCGGTGCAGCGGGGCGTCGGCGACGTGGTGGCGGCACTGCCCCGACTGGACGGTGTGCACCTCGCGCTCGTGGCCGGGGACCCGTCCGCCGCGTACGTCCTCGAGGTGCGCGCCGCCGCCGCGCGGCTCGGTGTCGCCGACCGGGTGCACGTGGTGCCGTACGTGCCGCACGGGCAGGTCTCGGCGTTCCTCGGCGCGGCCGACGTCGGGCTGATCCCCATCCACCACTGGCCGAACCACGAGATCGCCCTGATCACCAAGTTCTTCGAGTACGCGCACGCGCGACTGCCCATCGTGGTCAGCGACGTGAAGACGATGGCGGAGACCGTTCGCGCCACCGGTCAGGGCGAGGTGTTCCGGGCCCGGGACGTCACCGACCTCGTCCGCGCGATCCGCGCCGTGCTGGCCGACCCGCGGCGCTACCGGAGCGTCTACGACGGGCCGGACTCGCCGCTGCCCGGCTGGACCTGGGAGGCGCAGGCCGGTCGGCTCGACGCGCTCTACCGTCGCCTGCTCGGCAGCGCCGCCTCCTCCGGGACCAAGGCGACCCCGCGATGAGGACGCCGGACGTCAGCGTGGTGGTGGCGGTCTACAACACCATGCCGTACCTGACCCGCTGCCTGGCCTCGCTGGTCGACCAGACCATCGGACTGGACCGGTTGCAGGTCGTGGCCGTCGACGACGGGTCCACCGACCGCAGCGGCGCCGAGCTGGACCGGTTCGCGGCCCGCCACCCCGGCGTGTTCACCGTCCTCCACCAGCCGAACTCGGGCGGACCCGCCGGCCCCTTCAACCGGGGGCTGGACGTGGCCACCGGCCGGTACGTGTTCTTCGTCGGCGCCGACGACCACCTGGGCCGCGACGCCCTGCGCCGGCTGGTCGAGGCGGCCGACGAGTGGCGGTCCGACGTGGTGCTGGGCAAGGTCGTCGGCGTCAACAGCCGGCACATCTACCAGGACATCTTCGCCCGTACCGAACCGGACCTGGACCTGTTCGACTCGCCGCTGCCCCGGTCGCTGGCCAACACCAAGCTGTTCCGCCGGGAGCTGCTGGAACGGCACCGGATCCGCTACCCGGAGAGCATGCCGATCGGCAGCGACCTGCCGTTCACGCTGGAGGCCTGCTACCGGGCGCGGCGCATCTCGGTGCTGGCCGACTACGAGTACTACCACGCCGTCCGCCGGTTCAGCGGCACCAACATCACCTACCTGAGCCGGCACGCGGACCGGCTGCGCACGGTCGAGGCGACCACCGCGTTCGTCGCCGACCTGATCGCCCCCGGCAAACAGCGCGACGCGGTGCTGGCCCGCCGCTTCGACCACGAGATCGCCAAGCTGCTCGAGGACGACCTGCTCCGCCTGGACCGGGAGACCCAGCAACTCGTGCACGCCGGCGTGGGCCGGCTGGTCGCCGCGTACCTGACCGACGACATCGCGCTCCAGCTCAACGCGGAGACCCGCATCCGGTTCGCGCTGACCCGCGACGGCACACTGGACGACCTGCTCGCCGTCATCCGGCAGGACGCCCGGACGGGCGTGCCCGCCACCGTCGTCGACGGCGACCGGCGGTACGCCGCGTACCCCGGCTTCCGGGCTCCGGGCCGCAGCGTGCCCGACTCCTGCTTCGACGTGACGACCGCCCCGGACTGGGCCGTGAAGCTCGACGTCACGGCGTTGGCCTGGGAGACCGACGCCCGGGGGGAGCGGATCCTCGCGATCACCGCCGGCACGCCGGTGCCGGACCTGACGGCCCTGGGCGTCGACCGGATCAGCGTCAGCGCCGAGGAGATCCCGGGGGAGACGGAGGAGCTCGCGGCCGGTCCGGACGGTACGACGCTGCGGATTCGCTTCCGGGCCGCCGACCTGCTCGCCGGCGCCGGGCCCACCGGGCGGCGCCGGGCCGTATCAGCCCAGCTCGGTGCCTTCGACCCCGGCCTCGCGCAGGGCGCCAACCGGGCCACCGGCGCGGGCGGTTCCACCGCGCTGCGCGCCCCCCGCCTGCGCGCGACCGCGCCGCTGCTGCGCCGGAGAGGCACCCGCCTGTACGTGATCACCCCGGTCCTCGACGAGTCGGGCCGCCTGATGATCTCGGTGGTGCCGGTAACGCCGAACCGGATCATGGCCCAGATCCGCCGAACCCTCCGCCGCCCCCACTGATCTCCCACCCCACCCCACCCCACCCCTCGCGCTCCAGCCCCCTCTCCGCCGCGATCTTGCAGTTTCGGTCGCTTGTATGTCCTCTTTGTGGCCTATGCCGCGAC